>JAEEUR010000138.1 GCA_016290595.1 Lachnospiraceae bacterium
CGCCCTATTGTAGCACGAAAAACGGCAAAATGCTATTTGACGGCGCCTGATTTTTGCGTCCCGCAGAAAAAACAGAGCCGGCGGAGGGAGCTCTTCCCTTCCCGGCTCTGTTGATGATCAAAGTGCTTTTACACCCTGGCCCAGGCCCGGTTTAAGGCCCGCTTGCAGTCAAGCTCATCCAGAGCAGCGTTTCATCTCCCGGTCATCTGAAGCGGCCGGCGGGATACGCTCCGTCTTATTTCCACGTGCCTTCGACAAAGAGGCAGCCGTTGTCCGTGACGGTCTTTTTGTATTCGGCGGCGTGCTTCTCGCGGTTGGGCATAATGCCTTTCGCGTAGTTTTCCAGCGTCTTCTTCTCGGAGGCGAACTTGCCCGCAACGGCTTCCAGCACTTCTTCCGCCATCTCGGGACGGATCACGACGACGCCGTCCGGATCGCCCACGATGATGTCGCCGGGAAATACGACCTGACCGCAGCAGGCGATCGGTACGTTGATCTCGCCCAGGCCGATCTTCCACGGGCCCTGCGGCGTGATGCCCTTGGCATAGACCGGCAGACCGATGCTGTCCACGGCGTCCGCGTCGCGGATGCAGCCGTCCAGCACGAAGCCGGCGATGCCCTTGGTCTTCGCATAGTTGAACATGATCTCACCGCAGAGAGAACGGCTCATGCAGCCGCTGCCGTCCAGAACGATGACGTCGCCCGGCTGCGCCATATCCATGGCATAATGCAGGAGCGCGTTGTCGCCTTCCGAACAATGGACCGTCAGCGCGGTGCCGACCATCGTACAGTCTTTCAGATAGCAGCGAAGATCTCCGTACATGTTGAACATGCGGTTCATCATGTCGTTGATATTGCTGCTGGGAATGCCGCGGAACTTCTCCACAAGTTCGCGGTCGGGGCGCTTGATCTCGGTAAAAATTCTTCTGCCGTACTTCGTGACAGCCATCGTATATTCCTCCTGTTTTTCGAAAGTGCCTGGTTTCCGTTTCGTCCGGTACGTCCATTATAAGGGCTGAAAGGCTTTAAGTCCAGCGGAAAGAGCGGAGCGGAAACGGAAAAACATATTGCAAGGGCCAAAAGGCTTCGTTCTCCTTCTGGCCCTGCTTTTTCAGCCTATCAGTACTCGAACATGCCGGCCGGCTTCTTGTCCGGCTTCTTCACGTCGTCGTAGGTCGGCGCCGTCTCATAGTCGATATCGTTGATCGGCCAGGTCGGGGTCTTGCCTTCGTAGACTTCCTGTACGCCCATGGCGGAGAAATAGGAAGCGCGGTGCGCGGCCTCGCTCGTGTTGCCGCCGATGTGCGGATAGATGATGACGTTGTCCAGCGTCAACAGCGGATTCTTCGGATCCACCGGTTCCTGGCGGATGGCGTCCAGACCGGCGCCGCAGATCACGCCGTCACGGCAGGCTTCGTACAGATCCTGCTCCACGACCAGGCCGCCGCGGGCGGTGTTGATCAGGAAAGCCGTGGGCTTCATCATGGCCAGACGCTCCTTGTTCACCATGTTGCGGGTCACGGGGGTGTTCGGCGCGTGCAGGGAGACGTAGTCGCTCTCCTTGAAGATGCGGTCCAGATCGCGGACGACTTCCACGCCGTCCGGGAAATCCTTCGCGGGCTTGTACGGGTCGTAGCACATGACGTTCATCTCGAAGGCCAGCGCGCGCTTCGCGACGCGGGAGCCGATATTGCCGCAGCCCACGATGCCCAGCGTCTTGCCGCTTAAGGTGTTCTTACGGAGTTTCAGCTTGGCCTTGTAAAATTCATCGACCCAGGTCTTGCGCAGCAGGATGACGTTGCGGCTCATCTCCAGCATCAGCAGCATCGCGGTCTCGGCGACGGAGGTAGAGTTCGCGACGGGGGCGTACAGGGTCTGCACGCCGTTGTCGTGGCAGGCCTTGACGTCCAGGGCGTCGAAGCCGGCGCCGTGACGCACGATCACCTTCAGGTTCGGATTCGCTTCGATGACTTCACGGGTGATGGGGGTGATGCGGACGATCATGGCATCCGGCTGATATTCCTTCATGTCAGCCAGCACGTCTTCGGTCTCAAAGCCGCGGCCGTCGATGATGGTGTGACCGGCATCCTCTAAAAGCTTGCGGCCTTCGGCCATGATTTCCTGCGGTAATAAGATTTTCCAGGGCATATCTGTCATATCCTTTCTCTTGGCGTTTTACGGGTGGATCAGCCGGCGGGGGTTATCCCTTACCATGATCAGCAGTTCCTCATAGGAGAAGCCCTGCTCCATCAGCCGGCGCATGTACAGTTCGATTCCTTCATCGGAATACGGTGACTGGAGCTGGCCGAAATCCGTCGTCAGGATCACGTTTTCAACGCCTTCCCCCCGGATCTCGTCCGCGATCTGTTCGATCGGCGTGCGGTTGTAGAACGTCGTAAAAAAGCTGTGCTCGATCACCGCCCCCATCCGGGCTGCTTCGATCTGCTCTTCTTTCGTGTAGCAGTCCGCCGGGTTGTCGCAGTGGGTCAGGACCATCGTGAGGCCGCGCCGCACGCCTTCCCGCACCAGTTCCAGACCTTCCTTGGCCCCGACATGTCCGGTTCCGACTGTCAGCCTGTACTTAGCAGCGGCGTCCAGCACGTCCAGCACTTCGGGCAGAAGCCTGCCGTTTTCGTCCGTCACGGTCAGATATCCGCTCAGGTCCGCCGGCACCGGGTCGTTCCGGTGCTGGAACGCCTGCCAGGCTCTCGCCTCCAGCGTAGCGAACCACATCATGCGGGCGCCGGCCTGCGCGCTGCGCTCAACGGCCCAGGGATTGTTGCCGCCCACGGAACGGTTCAGCGTGATGCCGCCTGCGATATCCAGCTCCGGATACAGTTCCGTCAGCACCTTGGCCCGGCCGGCCGTGTCCAGATAGTGGCTCTTGATGGTGGCGCGCGCGGTGCCGGCGGCCCGGCAG
>JAEEUR010000139.1 GCA_016290595.1 Lachnospiraceae bacterium
ACGGCTGGAAACCGGCGTGTTTTTTTTATCTCATTGACCTTTTCCCGATTGTTCATTATAGTTATCCCAAGCCAGAGTGAGGCATTTCAAGAATCTGTCGAGGTGGTTATGAATAAGATCGAAAGCTTCCGCGTGGATCATCTGCGCCTGCTGCCAGGACTTTATCTGTCACGCCGTGATCATCAGAACGGCTGTACCGTCAGCACGTATGACCTTCGCTTTACCGCTCCGAACCGGGAGCCTGTGATGGATATGCCCGCCATCCATACTATCGAACATCTCGGCGCCACCTTCCTGCGCAACAGCCGTCTGAAAGACCGGGTCGTCTATTTCGGACCGATGGGCTGCCGGACCGGCTTTTATCTGCTCCTTTTCGGAGAGCTGTCTCCTGAGGAAACCGCTCCCCTCGTACTTGAAATGTGCGATTTCATTCTTGATTATGAGGGAGAGATCCCCGGCGCCAGGCCGGAAGAATGCGGCAACTGGTCCGAGCAGAACCTGAACATGGCAAAATATTACGTGAAACGGTACAGTCAGGCTCTTTCAGAAGAAAGACGTTTCGCCTATCCGGGAGAAGTGAAATGAAAGTATTTCAGAAGATCGGCGTGATCGTCGCGATGGAAGTGGAGATGGAAAAGATCCGGGAAGCCATGGATCACGTCCGGAAACGTTCCGTTAGCGGAATGGATTTTTATGAGGGAACGATCAGCGGGAAAACCGTGGTCGCGGCGCGCTGCGGCGTCGGAAAAGTCTGTGCGGCCATGTGTGCCCAGACCATGATCCTGAAATATAAGCCCGACTGCATCCTCGGCGCCGGCATCGCGGGTTCGCTTCAGGGACTGGCCATCGGAGGCGTCGCCGTTGCGGATCAGCTCGTCCAGCACGACTTTGACCTCACGGCGTTCGGCTACCCGGCCGGATATCTGCCGGCCGTCAAACGTCCCGAACTGATCACAGACCCGGAAATGACCGAAACGCTGCTGCAGCTTGCCGCCGGACTCGGCTTTCCGAAGGCGGCCGGCACGATCGTCAGCGGAGACAGCTTTATCAGCAGCAGAGAACAGAAGGACCGGATTCTTGCCGCATTTCCCTCCGCCGTTGCCTGTGAGATGGAAGGCGCGGCTATCGCGCAGGTCTGCGTTATGAACCGGCTGCCCTTCTGCGTGATCCGCTGCATTTCCGACAACGGCGACGAGGCTTCGAAAGAAGACTACCCGGCGCATGAAGCCATGGCCTCGGCCGGTTCCGCGGCGATGGTGCTTGCCTATATCAGAGGAGAGTCCCGCCTTGGAGAATAAAAAGTATTCTTTTACGGAAAACCTCGTCTGGATCCTGACCATTCTGGCCGGCATCGCTTTGTATGCGCTTGCCTTCGACCTTTTCTGGAAGCCGTCGGCCTTGAACGGCGGCGGCGTATCCGGCCTTTCGCTGATCATCGTCCGAGTCACCGGGATCGGGACCGTCGGTCTCTTCAACTTTATCATCAACGTGCCGCTTTTTATCGCCGGACGCGCCAAGCTCGGGCGGCGCTTTTTCTGGGGCTCCTGCGTCGGAATGCTGGCCGCCAGTGTTTTTCTGGATCTGTTTGACAGGATCCCGAAGCCGCCGGTCGATACGCCGCTTCTGGCCGCCATCTACGGCGGCGTGATCGGCGGTCTGGGCGTCGGTCTGATGATCCGCGCCGGGGCTTCGGCCGGCGGGTCTGATATTCTGGTGCGCCTGATCAAAATGAGACATCAGAATGCCTCGGTCGGGACCATCAGCATGATCATCGACACGGTCATCGTCATCCTGAACGCAGTCGTATTCAAGGATATCCAGACGGCTCTCTACAGCGGCGTGTCAATCTACATATATTCCAAGGTCTTCGACGCCGTGATCTACAGCTTCGATTACAGCCGCGTGGCGCTGATCATCTCTAAAAAGTATGAACACATTGCGCATGCCGTAACCGAAAACATGCACCGCGGCGTAACGCTTCTCGAGGGGGAAGGCTATTACACCCATGAGCAGACGAAGGTCGTGATGACGGCCATCAGCAACAAGCAGCTGACGGAATTGAAGGAGCTCGTGACGCAGGTCGATCCGGATGCTTTCATGATCATCCAGGATTCACATCAAATCCTTGGCGAAGGGTTCAAGAAATACAGCAAAACGAATCTGTGATATCGTATGAATCAGTTTAAACTGCAATCCGAATACGCACCGACCGGCGACCAGCCGGAAGCGATCGAAGCCCTCACGAAGGGCTTTGAAGCCGGCAATAAATTCCAGACGCTGCTCGGCGTGACCGGTTCCGGCAAGACTTTTACGATGGCGAACGTCATCGCCCGGCTGAACCGTCCCACGCTGGTCCTGGCCCACAACAAGACGCTGGCTGCCCAGCTATACGGCGAATTCAAGGAGTTTTTCCCCGAAAACGCGGTGGAATACTTTGTGTCGTACTACGATTACTACCAGCCGGAAGCCTACGTTCCGTCTTCGGACACCTATATCGCCAAGGACTCCGCCATCAACGACGAGATCGACCGGCTGCGCCATTCCGCCACTGCGGCGCTGTCCGAACGGCGTGACGTGATCATCGTGTCCTCCGTATCCTGCATCTACGGTCTGGGCAGTCCCATCGACTATCAGAACATGACGCTGTCCGTCCGCCCCGGCCAGGAGTGGGACAGGAGAGACATCCTCCGCAAACTGGTCGATATGCAGTACGACCGCAACGATCTTGAATTAAAGCGCGGCAGCTTCCGCGTACGCGGTGATACGGTCGAGGTGATCCCCGCCTCCAGCGAGGCGAGCGGGATCCGAATCGAGCTTTTCGGCGACGAGATCGACCGGATCATCGAATTTGACGCGCTGACCGGAAAAGTAAAGGCCAGTCTGGATCATACGG
>JAEEUR010000140.1 GCA_016290595.1 Lachnospiraceae bacterium
GTTATCGCATCGACGGCTGTGAAATTTCCGTGGAACTGTACGATTTTACGCCGTCCGCCCTCTTAAACCGCTTTTATCTGACCAAGGAAACGTACCGGAACTTAAAGAGCGGCCGCGACTTTGAGCCAAATGAAGACCAGCAGGCCGTGCTGAAAAATTACCGCCGATGGTTCCGGGACGGGACCGGCGCCGGCATCCCCGAAGCGGGGGACGGCGGAGCAGCGAGAATATTTGCGGAAATGATCGGCGCCGAGATCACGCCGGGACCGGCGTATCTTCAGCGGTATACGGAGCATTACAGCCGTCTGGCGGAGGGGAATATCCGTTTTCAGCGGATCGTTAACTACCTGATCCTGCGGGAGATGATCCGGCTCCGGGCAGAGCCCGAGCTGGTTTTAAACTTTTTCGGATATGCGGCGGACAGTCTGGGACCCGTCTGCCGCGACCTTCTGCGGCAGATGGTATACGGCGATGAACGGTATACGACGGCGGTCGGCCTGACCCCGGAGCCGTCGCTGGAAGGCATTCAGCTGTACAAGGCGCAGAGGGTGCAGGGACCGGAGGAACGCTTCGAATGGGTGCCTGCCTCGGAAATGAGCCTGCTTGCCTCGGAGCCTTACGGCTCCTACAACGTTAAATACTACAGGGAATACTGTCTGTTCCGGACTTCTCTCATCCGGGATCCGGATCGGTACGGCGCCGAAGAACTGAACGCATATCTGGAAGCGATCGGGGCGGATCTTTTTGTCCGGCAGATGATCATGGATAACCGCGACGGAAGCCTGCACCTTCAGACGGATACGGGCCATGATATCAACGCGTTCTTTTCCTGCGCGGACGGGGCGCCTGTCACGCAGGAGGAGCTGGCAGAGAGCGCGGTGCAGTGCCGGGTCGATTATCTGGGCGTCGGATTCCGGAACAGGGAAGATGCCGTGATTCGTGAGCTGTCCGTTCCGGCATTTACGCAGTATATCGGCTGGATCAATCTGAAAGACGGGGAAGCGCGCTTTGAAGCTTTTCTTACTGCCTGCGGCCATCTTTCGGCACAATTCGGCCTGACGTATTATAAAGCGGTTGCCAACGCGGAAACAGGACTTGAGCTGCGCCGGCAGCTGGCTGAAAAACGGCGGGAGGCAGCCAAGGCTGCTGACAGCCGGATCCGCCCGCTGGTAAATCTTGCGATGCGGGAGGTGCCCTTCTTTGAGGACGGCGACCGCAGTGCCCTTTATACACTGGCTTTCGATATGGAGATCTCGGAGGAGAGTGACCGTGTAGTTTCCCGCCTGCTGCTGGAAAATACCGGCGATGCGCCGGTCATGGCCTGTCTGCCCCTGCCCGTGCTGCGGAACGGGGCGGCGCAGGGCAGCCTGAAATTCACGGAGAACCGCATCATTACGGGTGAAGGGCAGCGGCATGAGGACGTGCCGTCCGGCAAGGCTCAGCTCATTGCGGGGAACCGCCTGTACCTTACCCTCCCCGCCGGCGGGATCCTGGATCTTTCCTATCAGTATCTGACAGCTTCCCGCCTCATCCACGCCGGCGCCGTCGCGCTGGATTTCGGGCCGCTGGTCTTTTCGGAAGGCGGCCGCATTGGACGCTTCTCGGCTGTGCTTGCCCTGCGGGAGGAGGACGTGCCGTTAGTGACGGAGATCACACCGGTCAATTATGTCTTTGACGGCCGGACCGTCTCGGTGACCCTGTACGATTTCGCGCCGAACCGCATTCTTCCACGCTTCCTGGTATCCAAAGACAGCTACCGGAATCTGATGGGAAGCCGGGATCATGAACCGTCGGACGCGGAGCTTTACGTACTGGAGCATTACCGGAAATGGTTCCGGGAGGGACTTTCGCTGCCGGAGAACGCAGTGCCGGACGGCAGTTTTTATCCGCTGCTGGAAGCCGCGCTCGATCCGGATGAAGAAAATCCGGGCTATGTTTCTTCTCTGCAGTCCCGTTCTTCGGCACTGTACCGCGTGATGCTGCATCTGTGCCTGCAGGATCTTCAGGGGAGAGGCAAGCTGACGAAGGAGTGGGCGGATTCGTTCCTCTCGTATTACTGGGAGGCGTCTTCTCTTGGGCCGCTGACGGCGGAGCGCCTCAGACAGACCGCTTTCGGCGGGGATCCCGTCCTGGCCGCCGTGGACTATGCGGCGGAACCGTCGCTGGCAGGCGTTCCTCTGTACACTGCCGAGTGGAAGGAACGCTGGAACGGAGAAACGTATGACATGATCCGTGAAATATTCCCCGTGTACGAGCGGCAGCTGCTGCGGGCGGTGCGGCAGGATATCGGGATCTTTGATTACAGGCAGACGAACCTCCGGGTCATGACGCTTGCCGACGCCGCCGGGCTGCCGGCCGCCGAACTGCAGGATACGCTGGACGTGCTGGGAATCTCGCTTTTCATCCGCTCCAAGCTGATGGACAACCGGGAAGAAGCTTACGGAACAGTGACGTATTCGCCGGCGGAGCTGCCGGGGGCAAAGTATTACCGGCAGGCGTATTTTTCACTGCCGAAGGGAGGCGTGCTGACGCGGGAAGAGATGGAGAAGGCTCTCCTGAATCAGAACTTTGTCACGCTCTGGTACGGGAGCAATTTCTTCGACGTCCTGGTCCGGGAGGATAAGCAGCTGTCCGCGCTTACCATTCCGGCCTTCACGCAGTATGCGGGCGTCGTGACGATGGAAGAGGGAAAGGCGATGGTGACGGTCCTTTCCGTCTGCGGCAATCCGCTGTATTCGGAATGCGGGCTGAAGAACTACCGCGCCATTCTGAGCGGCCGGGACGCGGCGCAGGCGCTGAAGATCCGGAACAACCGCCGGAACCGGCAGATCGAACATGTGATTCAGAAGATCTAATCCGTGACAGAATAA
>JAEEUR010000055.1 GCA_016290595.1 Lachnospiraceae bacterium
CCTCATCATCACCGGTAAGGGGCTGCGTGGTGCCTCTGTATTTCTGCAGATTCACCGTGGCCCTTGTCTCATTATTCTGATAGAGCAGGCCGTCTTCCGTAACCGTCCAGGAATAAACAGACTGATCATCCCCGATCACGATCGGTTTGGGATTTGATTCAGTAGGAACACCTTCACCGAAGGAATAGCCGGGTGCCGGCTCATACTCATATAAATAGTACGTTCCATAGGGAAGATTGTCCCAGGTGATGATACCTGAAACGTTGGTCGTGTTCGCAGGAGTACCCGTGGAATTAACGATGTTCCCGTCAGAATCCTCCAGGTAGAACACGCAGTTCTGCAGAGCATTGCCGTTAGTGTCCGTCTTCTTCAGAACGATCTTACCAAGACATTCCTTGTTGGTGAACGTGACGGTCCATTTTTCTTCTTCACTACCGGTGATCTGAAGACTGGTGGCCTGTCTTGCCGGATAGACAGTCCCTTTGTTGCTTTCCGCAGTAACGCTCTCGTTCTTCATCATATTGGAGTAGTTCGAATCGAGAGTCTCAGTAAAAGTATAGGTTCCGGGCACGAAGAAATATTCCGTTCCGGCTACGATGTCACCGTCGAACGGACTGTATTCCTCTGTGTCGGGGTCATACGTGTAAAGGATGATATTCGCGCCCTGATTGTTCGTGATACTATAATTGATGAGGCCGTACTTGTGCTTGTAAGGACCATCCTCATCATAGTTCACCGTACCGCCGTTGAGCGTGTGCAGTTCCTTCACGAAGACAACACTTTCAGGCTGCTTGGAAAGAAGGTCCGCCGTAATCGAGTAGGAAGCGTCCCCGCTCTGCGATCCGTTGCCATCAAGTTCTGCCGCCATGTGAACAAAGTTCTTGGAGGTATAATGGTTTACATACCCATCATAGAATTCGGTGAGCATGCTCGGATCCACGTCAAATTCCGCGGTAACCGTATAGTAAGTGGTAATGGGCACGTCGACGTCGCCCGATCCATTACCATCGGAATCCAGGAGATTCGGAGTAGTCTTCAGCGTAAGAGCGTCGTAGACAACGTCGTCACCCCAGACATAGATGTCTTCGTTAAGATGATTAACGTCTTCACCATCCTTGAGGACAACGACGTTACCATCGCCCACCTTCTGAATGGAAACGTAGCTCGGCACAAGATTGTAGTTTGAATTTCCACTGTATGAATTTTCAAGCCAGTCTTTAAGAGAAAGACTTTCCAGATAATCCGCGCCAAGACGGCTGTATTCACCGTCAGAAATGACCTCCGTTACTGTGGTGCCGCTCTTCAGAAGACCTACACCAATGGTCCAGGTGAAGGTGACCTTGGAAGCCGTTACAACAGGTTCGTCTTTCTGTATCTTGGTCACGCCCCACTGGTCAGGCGAAGTCGTGCTGAAGTTCGGGCCGTTGGTCGACTTGGATTTCTCATATGTCTCAACCACATAGTTGGGATCGGTCGGGCTAAGGAGTTTGTTAACAACATCGAACTTGCCGGAGATATCTGCCATTCCTGCAAGGTTATAATCTTTGACAGATCCTTCGCAGCCGTTGTTGCCGATAAACACCTGCAGCCACATATAAGAAGATATGGGAGAGCTGACGTGATCAGGATTATCCTCACCACTCCATTCCGGGACCTGGATCGTCCATGTGTTGGTACCGTCACCGTTATCCACAGGATTGCCAATAGAGTAGTTTGTCCCGGCCGCTATAAGGATAAGCCCATCCGGCAGAGTCACATGAAGCTCTACATCGTAGAAGTCATCGTACAGCTCGGTCTTCGAGTCGTACTCACCTTTGATCGACTCAGCTCTGGCAAGGCCATACTCAAGACAGTAGTACACTGTTTTGCCCGCCATAAGGTCGGTGGCTTCCTGTGCTTCTTCATTTGCGCTGACAAGCGGTCCGTGCGTTATTGCAACATGAAAAGGGTTTATAGGGGGGGTCGCATTCGCGCCGTAATAAGACTCTGCTGCATTGTAAATCCACGCAGGAGCATGAGCACCTTGTCCGACTTCTCCGCCGTGAAGCGCACCTCTGGAAGGTTCACCAGATTCTCCCTGCTGCTCAGCAGGAGGATTCTGCTGCTCGCCTTCGACAGGAGGATTCTGCTGCTGTTCACCCTGCGGGTTCTGCTGTTGCTCGCCCTGCGGGTTCTGCTGCTGCTCGCCCTCCGGGTTCTGCTGTTGCTCGCCTTCCGGGTTCTGCTGCTGTTCACCCTGCGGATTCTGCTCGTCAGTACCGCGCTGTTGCTCTGCAGCCGGCTCTTGCTTCTCAGCAGGCTCTTTTTCGTCCAGCTTTTCCGCAGGCTCCGCCTGAGGGGTGTCTTTCTTCCCCTCTTCCGCAGCCTTTTCGGCGTTTTCGGCTTTCTCTCCGAGGTTCTCCTGATCGTCTTTCTGATCCTTCACCTCGGTTACGACGCCCTCTTTGGGCGGCTCGTTGCTATCGTTCCCCGCCGCAAAGCTTACGTGCGGGAACATGCTGACGATCATGGTGATCGCCAACAGCATTGACAGCAGTCGCTTTTTCGTACTTATCATGTTCTACTCCTTCCACGCGCCACTATCCGGTCTGGCGGCGCCGTTTGCGTGATCACAGTTCGCTGTTTTTGTGTTCTGAACTGAGAAAACTGTTGGTTTTTATGTGGCTTTTACCACGGCATGAAAAGGGCGCAATGAGTCACCCTAATAATTCGATCCTATTATACGGGGCCTGTCCGTAAATTTCAATCGCTTTTTGGGCTTTTTTTCTTTTTATTCCCGCTCTTTTGGTGACATTAAGCGGGGTATTTGTCCTTCTTCCGATTTTCAGATGCACATTTGTGCGTGATTCGCCTTTTCCCCGCCGTCCCCGCCCGGCCTCCGGGCTGCTCGCGGATCCGTTCTCTCGCGTCCTTTTCCCCGCGCCGCCCAGAACCGTACCAAAGAGGGGGTAAAGCGCCGTACCGGCGACACTTTATTATAATAATGTAAAGAAAACGGCCTTTTTCCGCCGGATCCGGGCCGGTTTCCTCCCGTTTTCTCCCCGCCGGCCGCCTTTCTCCCGGCTCTTTTACAGGCATTCTTGCCCCTTTTTCAGGCCCCATAAACCCCTTTTTCAGCCTCTCCGGGCGCCTTTCCGGCCGGCGGAAGCCGTGAAAATTTCAGAAAGATCTTCTTCTTACCGCTTTCAATCAGCAAAATGCATTATCTTTTTTCCTCGCGTTTTTTGTCCTGGTCCAGCCGGAAATACGGTCTTTTTCCGCCCCGGTCCCGCCGTTTTTCCGCCTCCCTCCGGCTTTCATTTTCTGCCCCTTGGGTTACGTTTTCGTGTTTTTCAGTCTGTTTCGGCCTTTTTGAAGCCTTTTCCGCAGCCGGAGCTCCTGTTTCCCGCTTTTTTAGCCTCAGGCGGCGTTTTTGCCGCCTTTTCCCGCCGCCGCCCGGCTGTTTTCCTTCTGCCGGTTCAATTTTTCGTAAAAATGCTTTTTAGCAAAGGCCGCCTTCGGCAAAAGAGGAAATTTTTCACGTACTTTTGACCCTTTCGCATCCGCCTCCGCTCCGCCGGCTTCCCTCTCCTGTCCGGCCTCCGCCGCCGGCTCTGTTTCTCTTCTCTCCCTCTCCCCTTCCCGGCGCTCAGGATGCTTCACGCCGTATCCTCCCGGCGCCTCTATTTATCCCGCCCGGCCTCTTTTTTATTCTTTTTTCTATGCCAGTTATATGCCGATTCCCTCCGGAATCTTGAAATACAGCCGCGAAACCGTTATATTATATAATGTAGAAAATGCTATCAGGGTCTCCGGGAACACAATAGCAGATATTCCGCCGTCCCGCAAGAGCTCGGCGCAAGGCGGTATAAAAACGGCATAAAACGCATATCCGGAGCCAGAGCCCGGCAAGTTTCGGTAAAATACGGGCTTTTCCGCTTGCATTTTCCCGCCGGAATGTGGTATAGTGCTTCCGAAGTACGGACCGGCAAAAGCCAGCCCGAAAAAAAACTGGAGGAACTATAATGAAGAAGATCCTGGCACTGCTCATGGTCCTTTGCCTGGTCCTGTCCATGGCCGCCTGCGGCGACAACAAGGACGGCAGCAAGAAGATCAAAGTCGGTATGGTCACCGACGTCGGCGGCGTAAACGACAAGTCCTTTAACCAGACTTCCTGGGAAGGCCTGCAGGCCCTCGCCAAGGAAGATTCCAGCTTCGAAGTGAAGTATCTGGAAAGCAAGACCGATGCTGACTATCAGACCAACATCAACACCTTTATTGATGAAAAGTACGATCTGATCATCTGCGTCGGCTACATGCTGGCCAGCGCCACCATGGAAGCTGCGAAAGCCAATCCCAACCAGAAGTTCGCCATCATCGACGACTCGACCTGCGCGGATCTGCCGAACGTTGCCTGCTTAATGTTCGCGCAGGAACAGGCTTCCTACCTGGTAGGCCTTGTCGCCGGTTCCGTGACCAAGAGCAAAACCGTCGGTTACGTACAGGGCATGGTTTCCGATACCATGAACCTCTTCGGCATCGGCTTCATCAGCGGCGTCCTGGCTGCCTGCCCCGATGCGACCGTACTGCAGTTCAACGCCAACAAATTTGATGATATTGCCGGCGGCCAGACCGCTGCGAAGAACATGATCACCAAGGGCGCGGATGTTATCTACCACGCGGCCGGCGGCACCGGCATCGGCGTTATCCAGGCCTGCGACGAAGAAGGCATCTGGGCGATCGGCGTTGATACCGACCAGGCTTCCCTGGCTCCCGATCACGTGATCACCTCCGCCATGAAGCGCGTCGACGTGGCTTCCCAGGATATCGCGAAGGCCGTCAAGAACGGCACCTTCAAGGCCGGCATCCACACCTACGACCTGAGCAACAGCGGCGTTGACCTGGCTCCGACCCGGACCCACATTCCGGCCGACGTGCTGACGAAGGTGCAGCAGGCCATGGAAGACATCAAGAACGGCAAGCTGAAAGTCCCGACCACCGTTGCGGAATGCCCTCAGTTCACCCTGAAATAAGACGGACGCCTAAAACCGTCTGCGCAGCCCGGCTTACAAAGCCGGGCTGTTTTTTATTGACTTTTTCCCCCCGGCAAATTAGAATAGATACGTTGAGAATCCGTTCGAAACCATCCTTTGTCAAAGGAGCTGTTCTATGGCTGAATACTATCAGATCCGTTCTCCTCTCTCTCAGATCACCGAGGAGAAAATGACCCGCTTTATCGGCGCCCTTTCCGAAGCGCTCGGCGAGCCGCTCGTCAAAGTCTCCTTGGAAAAATACCTGGCGGACGATTTCGCCCTGCTTTACGTCGCCTCCGGCGGCAGCGAAGGCTATTTTCTGGAGGTCTTCGAGCAGCTGAAGGCCCGTCCCTGCTACATCCTGACCAGCGGGGACAGCAATTCCCTGGCCGCCTCCATGGAGATCTTAAGCTTCCTGAACACGCACGGCGGCAACGGCGAGATCCTGCACGGCGACGTGGAAAAGGTCGCCGCCCGCATCAAAGCGCTCTCCGCCGCCCACAGGGCGAAAGCTCTCCTCAAAGGCAAAAAGATCGGCTGCATCGGGAAGCCCTCCGACTGGCTCATCGCCAGCAGCTTCTCTCCGGAAGCCATGCAGGAAAAGCTCGGGCTCGGCTTCGTCTCCATCCCCATGGAAGAGCTGCAGGCCGAGATCGCGAAAAACAGTTACGAGCCCGACGAATACACCGCCCTCTTCCAGCGGCAGGATTTTAAGAAGGAAGAGATCGAAAAGGGCCTCTTCGTGTACGGCGCTTTCGTCCGCCTGTGTGAAAAGTACGGCCTCTCCGGCGTATCGGTGCGCTGCTTCGATCTGCTGGATACTGTGCATACCACCGGCTGCCTGGGGCTCTCCATTTTAAATGCCCGCGGCATCTGGGGCGGCTGCGAGGGCGATATCCCGGTCCTCCTTTCCATGGCGGTCCTGGGCGCCGTCACCGGAGAACCGCTCTTCCTGTGCAACCCGAGCCGTTTCGATACCAAGGCCGGTACGGCGCTGTTCGCGCACTGCACGATCCCGGTCACCATGCTGAAGGACTTCTGCCTGAACACGCATTTCGAGTCCGGCATCGGCGTTGCGGTGCAGGGAACTTTTGAGGAAGGGGACTGCACGGTCTTCAAGACCAGCGGCGACCTTGGCCGCTATCACGTGCAGGAAGGCCGCATCCTGCCGACCGAATTCTCCGACATGCTCTGCCGCACCCAGATCAGGGTGCAGTTAAACGACCTGTCCTACTTCTTAACGAGACCCATCAACAACCATCATCTGATCTGCCGGGGCCGGCACGCCGACGAAGTCAACGCTTTCTTTGAGCTGATCGGCGGCGCCGTGGCCGTGCACGGCGTTCAGTTTTAACTGAAATTCTTTCAGAAGGGAGCAAAAACGTGGCAAAAGAGCACGTGGACATGACAAAACCCGTCATCGAGATGCGGAACATCGTGAAGAAATTCGGCGATTTCACCGCGAATGACGGCATCAATCTGACCGTCCACAAGGGAGAGATCCACGCGATCCTGGGCGAAAACGGGGCCGGCAAATCCACGCTGATGAACCAGCTCTACGGCCTGTTCAAACCCACCTCCGGCGATATCCTCGTGAACGGAGAAAAGATCGAGATGAACAATCCCCGGGACGCGATCGCGGCCGGCATCGGCATGGTCCATCAGCACTTCATGCTGGTCCAGCCCTTTACGGTCACCGAAAACATCGTGCTGGGCACGGAGCCGACCAAGGGCGTCCAGCTCGATATGCAGAAGGCCCGGCAGAACGTGAAGGAGCTTTCCGAGCGCTACGGCCTGGCCATCGATCCGGACGCGAAGATCGAGGACATCTCCGTCGGTATGCAGCAGCGCGTCGAGATCTTAAAGGCCCTCTACCGCGGCGCGGACATCCTGATCCTGGACGAGCCGACCTCCTCGCTCACCCCGCAGGAGATCCTGGAGCTCATCGACATCATGCACGCCTTAACGAAGGACGGCAAGAGCATCATCCTGATCACCCATAAGCTGAAAGAGATCAAGGAATCCGCCGATTTCTGCACCATCATCCGCCTGGGCAGGTACATCGACACCGTAGACGTGGAAAAGGTCACGGAGAGCGATCTGGCCAGCATGATGGTGGGCCGCCAGGTCACCTTCAAGGTCGACAAGCCCGAGATGGAGCCCGGCAAGGTGGTGCTGGAGGTCAAGGACCTGCACGCGCTGGACTACCGCGGCGTCGAAATCTTAAAGGGCCTTTCCCTCTCCGTCCGCAGCGGCGAGATCGTCGGCATCGCGGGCATCGACGGCAACGGCCAGACCGAGCTGGTGGAGATCCTGACGGGCTTAAAGAAGGGCACCTCCGGCGAAGCGAAGGTGAACGGCGTGAGCATCTACAACAAAACGCCGCATTTCGGCTTCGAGCACGGCGTCTCCAGCATCCCGGCCGACCGCCAGAAGCACGGCCTGGTGCTCTCGCAGTCCGTGGAGGACAACCTGATCCTCCAGAACTACAAGCGCGAGCCGTACTCCACGCACGGCCGCCTGAACCGTCCGGCCATCTTCGCGCACGCGACCGAGCTCATCGAAAAATACGACGTCCGGCCGCGGAACAGCGAAAAGCGGCCGGCGGGCACGCTCTCCGGCGGCAACCAGCAGAAGGTCATCATCGCGCGCGAGGTCTTCAACGACAAGGACCTGCTGATCGCGGTGAACCCGACCCGCGGCCTGGACGTCGGCGCCATCGAATACGTCCACCGCTACCTGGTGGAGCAGCGCAACAAAGGCAAGGCCATCCTGCTCGTCTCCTTCGAACTGGACGAGATCATGAGTCTTTCCGATATGATCGACGTCATTTTCGACGGAAAGATCGTCAGCCGGATCCCGGGCAAGGGAGCCGATGAAAACGAACTGGGCCTGATGATGGCGGGAGGAAAGAAGCAATGAAGAAGAAAAGCTTTATGGAGATCCTGACCTCCAACCGCTTTCTGCAGATCCTGCTGTCGATCCTGCTCGGTTTTCTGGTCGGCGCCATCTTCCTGATCATTATGGGGATCTCCGTGGGCGACGCCTACGGCAAGCTGGTCTCCAGCGTGACCAGCGTCAAGGGCATATCCTACGTCATCGTCTACGCGACGGCCTACATCATGACGGGCCTGTCCGTGGCCTTCTCCTTTAAGACCGGCGTGTTCAACATCGGCGCCGAAGGCCAGTTCGTGATGGGCTCCATGGGCGCCGCCGTGGTCGGCATCCTCTTCAAGGATCTGCCCTCCGCGGTGCTGATCCCCTTATGCTTCCTGGCGGCCATGATCGCCGGCGCCGTCTGGGGGATCATCGTCGGCTTCCTGAAGACGAAATGGGGCATCAACGAAGTGCTGGCCATGATCATGTTCAACTGGATCGCCTTCTACTTAAGCAACTTTATCGCGGGCATTCCCGCCATCCACAACGACGGCTCCGCGGAAGCCACGAAGACCATCTCCGACAATGCGCGGACGCTCCTTTCTCCGGAGCTCCGCACGAAGCTGGATCTGGCGCCGACCGCCAACTGGGGCATTCTGGTCGGCATCGCGGCCATGCTGATCGTCTGGTACATCATTGAAAAAACGACGCTGGGCTACGAGCTCAAGGCCGTCGGCGCGAACCGCTTCGCGGCGGAGTACGGCGGCATCGGCGTGAACAAGTCCATCCTGACGGCGCTGGCCATTTCCGGCGCTCTGGCCGGCCTGGGCGGAGCCCTGCAGGTCATGGGCATGGGCGGCCGCATCAGCATCTTCACCGGACAGGAAGGCTACGGCTTCGCCGGTATCGTGGTAGCCCTGATCGGCTGCTCGAATCCCTTCGGCGTCCTCGCAGCCGGCCTTTTCTACGGTGCCCTGATCTACGGCGGCAGCAAGCTGACCCTGGTCGGCGCTCCGACGCAGCTGACCAGCGTCATCATCGGCACGGTCGTCTTCTTCATTGCCATCTCGATCATCTTCGAGCGCTTCAAAGGCGGCCTCAGAAGCCGCAAGAACATCGCCCTGCGAAAGGAAATGGAGTCGCTGGATAAAGCAAAAAGCCCTGAAGAAAACAACAAGGAGGAGGCAGTGAAATGAAAGACTTTGTCAACAGCTTCGGTATCATCCTGTTTGCGATGCTGGCCTACGCCACGCCCCTGATCTATGCCGCGCTGGGCTCCTGCTTCTCGGAAATGTCCGGCGTGGTCAATATCGGTATTGAAGGCATGATGACGGCCGGCGCATTTACCGGCACCGTGATGGCGTACTTTACGGGCAGTCCCTGGATCGGCTTTCTGTGCGGCGGCCTGGCCGGCATGTTTTTCGGCGCCCTGCACGCCCTGGCCACGGTCCGTCTCGGCGCGGACCAGACCATCGCCGGCACGGCCATCAATATGCTCGGTCCGGGCATCGTCATCATGATCGCCCGCGTCCTCTTCGACTCCACGGACACCATCCCGCTCACCTCCGATCAGAGCATTCCCAGACTGTTCAAGGGCGTCTTCGATACCTCCACGGTCTTCGGACGCTTCATGGACAACGTCTTCGCGACCTACGCCTCCACCTATCTGGTGTTCGCCGCGGTGATCATCGTCTGGTTCGTGTTCTACAAGACCCGCTTCGGCTTAAGGCTCCGCGCCTGCGGCGAGCATCCGGAAGCCTGTGAGACTTTAGGCATCAACGTGCTGGCTACGCGTTTTAAATGCGTCTGCATGTCCGGTTTCCTGTCCGGCCTGGGCGGCGCCTGCGTGACTATGACGATCTCCAACCAGTTCCGGCCCATCTCCATCGTCGGCCAGGGCTTCATCGCCATCGCGGCGGTCATCTTCGGCAAGTTCCGGCCGCACGGCGCCCTGGTGGGCTGCCTGCTCTTCGGCTTCTGCTCCGGCTTAAAGACGGTGCTCGGCGGATCCTCCGGCATCGACACGCAGCTGATCTCCATGATCCCGTACGTGGTCACGGTCATCGTGCTGATCCTCTTCGTGGGCCGTTCCCGCGTGCCCAGCGCCAGCGGCAAGCCGTACGTGAAAACAAGATAAGAGGCTCATTGATAGGGGCGGCGCTTTCCGGGCGCCGCCCCGCGCATATAGGAAAGGAGGAAACTCATGTCTGAAACCTACTGCGGAAAAAACTGCCCGGAATGCCCTCAGAAAGAACTTCAGAACTGCCCCGGCTGCAAAGCCGGTCCCGGCCGGACGTACGGGGGAGACTGCGAAATAGCGAAGTGCTGCCGGGAGAAAGGTCACGAAAGCTGCGATACCTGCTCCTGGCAGGAAAACTGCAGAACGCGGCAGAGCTGCGACCGCCAGCCCGATATCCGGAAAAGCCGGAGCGAAGCAGAGCTGAAACGCCGGAAAGCGGCGGCAGACCGTGCGCTGCTGCTGGGCAAATGGCTGTGGATCCTGTTCTGGCTGATCGTGCCCGCAACCGTCGCCGGCTTCCTGAAGACGAACAACGTCATGAAGTCCGCTCCGGGCCTTTACGTTTTCGGTCAGGTCCTGAACGTTGTCTGCTCCGTCGCATACGGCATCGTCCTTCTTCAGCTGGCCGCCGAAGAAGACCGCTACCATACGGCGGGGGTCTGCGCGCTGGTCTCGGCTGCCATCGGGGTCCTGATCATGATTCTTTTCGGCAATTCGGAAGCGCCGGTGTGGTCGCTGCTCATTACACTGCCGGCCGCCGTCGTTGCCCTGGTCGGCGAATACAACGAATACGGCGGGCATTCCGCCGTACTGGAGGGAACGGATAACGAACTCTCCGAAAAATGGATGACGCTGTGGAAGTGGTACATCCGCTGCACGGTCTGCACGGTCGTCGGCATGATCTTCATGCTGTTCGCGCCGCTTTTAGGCGCCATAGCGGCCCTCGCCGGAGCCGTCGGCACGCTTGTCGTGGGCATCACGAAGCTCGTTTATCTGTACCGGACCGCGAAGATCTTCCGCGATTATTCTCCCGAAAATCTGCAGTAATAAGCCGGCCCCCCTCTTTCCATCCCTCCGCCGCGTTCCGCGGCGGAGTTTTTTCTCCCCTCGCCTTCTTTTTTCTCTTTTTTGCAATTTCGTATTTACACCAAGGCAGAAAAACAGTATTATAATATATTATCAATCAGAGGCAGCAACGTATCTGTATCACAATTCAAAGGAGGAACATACAGTGGAACTCACCCGTTATGTACCGGTCGTTTTAGGGGCCCTGGCCCTGTGCTTTGCGGTCTATCTCATCGGCAAAGTAACCCGGCAGGACGCCGGCACCGACCGCATGAAGGAGATCGCCGGCCACATCCATGAAGGCGCCCGCGCTTTCCTGTTTGCGGAATACCGCATCCTGATTTTCTTCGTCGCCATCCTGTTCGTAGCGATCGGTTTCGGTCTGAACTGGATCACCGCCGCCTGCTTCCTGGGAGGCGCCATCTTCTCCACCGCGGCCGGCTATATCGGCATGAACGTCGCCACGAAGGCGAACGTCCGCACCGCCGCCGCCGCCAAGGATAAGGGCATGAACGCCGCCCTCTCCGTCGCCTTCTCCGGCGGCGCCGTCATGGGCATGGGCGTGGTCGGCTTCGGTCTTTTCGGCGCCTGCCTGATCTACATCCTGCTGGGCGGCAACAGCTCCGTCGCGCTTTCCGCTCTCTCCGGCTTCTCGCTCGGCGCTTCCTCCATTGCCCTGTTCGCCCGTGTGGGCGGCGGCATCTATACCAAGGCTGCCGACGTCGGCGCCGACCTGGTCGGCAAGGTCGAAGCCGGTATCCCGGAAGATGACCCCCGCAACCCCGCCACCATCGCGGACAACGTCGGCGACAACGTCGGCGACGTGGCCGGCATGGGCGCCGACCTCTTCGAATCCTACGTCGGTTCCCTCGTCTCGGCCGTCACGCTGGGCATCGTCAATACGACCGTTAACGATCCCCTCAAGGGCGCCATCTTCCCGCTGCTGATCGCCGCCATCGGCATCTTATCCGCCATCGTCGGCTGCTTCTTTGTCAAGGGTGACGAAAACGCCAACCCGCACAAGGCTCTGAAGATGGGCAGCTACGTGGCTTCCGCCCTGGTCGTGATCGGCTCTCTGATCCTTTCGCGCTTCATGCTCGGCACCTTCCTGCCGGCCGTGGCCATCATCTGCGGCCTGATCGTCGGCCTGGTCATCGGCACCGTGACCGAGATCTACACCTCCGGTGACTACCGCTTCGTCAAGAAGATCGCGCAGCAGTCCGAGACCGGCCCCGCCACCACCGTCATCAGCGGCCTGGCGGTCGGCATGCAGTCCACGGCCGTCCCGATCATCCTGATCGCGGTCGGCATCGTCGGCGCTTACCTGGCCTTCGGCATGTACGGCATCGCGCTGGCTGCCGTCGGCATGCTGTCTACCACCGGCATCACCGTTGCGGTCGACGCCTACGGCCCCATCGCGGACAACGCCGGCGGTATCGCCGAGATGTCCCGCCTGCCCAAGAGCGTCCGCCGGATCACGGATAAGCTGGACGCCGTCGGCAACACCACCGCCGCCATGGGCAAGGGCTTTGCCATCGGCTCCGCGGCCCTGACCGCGCTGGCCCTGTTCGTCTCCTACGCGCAGGCCGTGGATCTGAAGATGATCGACCTGCTGAACTACAAGGTCATCGTCGGCCTCTTCATCGGCGGCATGCTGCCCTTCCTCTTCTCCTCCATGACCATGGACTCCGTGTCCAAGGCCGCGTACAAGATGATTGAGGAAGTGCGCCGCCAGTTCCGCACCATCCCGGGCATCCTGGAAGGCACCGGCAAGCCGGACTACACCACCTGCGTCGCCATCTCCACGCAGGCCGCCTTAAAGGAAATGATGCTGCCCGGCATCATGGCCGTGGCCGCCCCCATGATCATCGGCATCCTGCTGGGACCGGAAGCGCTGGGCGGACTTTTGGCCGGCGCGCTGATCACCGGCGTCATGATGGCCATCTTTATGTCCAACGCCGGCGGCGCCTGGGACAATGCCAAGAAGTTCATTGAGGAAGGCAATCACGGCGGCAAGGGCTCCGATGCCCACCACGCGGCCGTCGTCGGCGACACCGTAGGCGACCCCTTCAAGGATACCTCCGGCCCTTCCATCAACATCCTGATCAAGCTGATGACCGTAGTATCTCTGGTCTTTGCCCCGCTGTTCATGAAGATCGGCGGACTGTTCTAAGGAGGCAGTTATGTTAGAATATCCCCAGGAATTTAACCACATCGTAGAAAAAGCCAAGTCCTTCAACCGTCCCTGGCAGGTCGCCGTGGCCGGCGCCAACAGCGAAAACATCCTGCAGGGCGTCTTCGCAGCCCAAGAAGCGGGCTTTGCGGAACCGATCCTGATCGGCAACTTCAAGAAGACCAAGGAAATGCTGGACAATCTGGGACTGGCCGACCGCAAGTACGATTTCTACCCGGTCAGCAGCGCCACGAGCCCGGTGCAGTACGCCATCGAGATGATCCAGGCCGGCAGCGCGGACGTGCTGGTGCGCGGCAACATCCAGACCCGCGACTTCCTGCTGCCCATCATGAACAAGTCCAACCACCTGATCGAAGAAGGCAAGCTGGTCACCCACATCAACGTGATGCGTTTTGAGGAATATCCCCGCCTGATCTCCGTTTCGGACTGCACGCTTCTGGTGGAGCCCTCCATCGAGCAGCGCGAGGACGTCATCCGCAACATGGTCGAAGCCCTCTCCCACTTCGGGATCCGCAAGCCGAACATCGCGCTCCTGTCCCTGGTCGAAAAGCCCAGCTTCCACATGAGAGACACCGTGGAAGCCCAGACCATCGTGATGCATCACAAGGAAGAGCCGATCGCGGACTGCAACCTCTTCGGCCCCATCACCTACGACCTGATCATCAGCAAGGAAGCCGCCCGCCTGAAACACTACAAGTGCGAGTACTGCGGCGAATTCGACGGCATCGTGGTGCCGAACCTGCTGGCCGGCAACCTGATCTGCAAGTTCTGGGACGCCCACCTGACCGGCACCGGCTGCAGCGTCCTGGTCGGCGCGAGGATCCCGGTGGCCATCTCCGGGCGCAGCGAATCCCCGACGCACGCTTTCCTGTCGCTGGCCGCGTCCATCGCGATGAAGGCATAACGCATACACGCAAAAAAACCGCGGGCTCCGTTTCCTGATATGCTACCCCCAAGTAGGACACTGAAATATAAAACCTACTTGGGGGTGTTTCTATGTCAAGGAAAGGCAGTATTGACGCGGCCCTAAAGGTCGAGCTGGTAGAAAGC
>JAEEUR010000141.1 GCA_016290595.1 Lachnospiraceae bacterium
CCAGAGGTAAAACCCGAAAACCAGGATGACGCCTTCTGCCCCGTAATCGAAGTGCAGCAGTTGGGCAGCCACTGCACAGAGTCCCCAGAACGGCACCCCCAGGAAGGCCGCCGGCTTCCCCTGCCAGCGTTGTTGCGCCACCCGGTAAACCGTGATCGAAAGCAGTGCCAGAAACAGCGTGAAGATCACGTTCTGTCTCTCCCAACACACGGGACGTCCGAACAGTGTGCTGTCAAAGGGGACCTCGCTGATCAGGGCAAAAATGCCCAGACGCAGCAGGTACTTCCCGATGTTCCGCGTCCGCGTCGCGCCGACCGCAAGCAGAAAAGCGAAAATCGGAAAAGCCAGCCGCCCGATCCCGCGCAGGGTCAGGTAAAGCGCCTCGTTTTCAGGCCGTGAAAAATAAGGCAGCGCAACCGCCGTATGATCCAGGATCATCGAGATCAGGGCTATAATCTTCAGCTGCAGAGACGAAAAGCCGATCCGCTCCCGAATCATTTCCAGTGTATGCACGGCCTTCTCTCCTTCCCTGACAGTCTGGCGGATTATGCCCTTAATTATACTTTCCGTTAATTATTTGTCAAGCGGGATCCCCTGCTCTTTACACAAAAGAGACCGCCTTTCCGACGTTTCGGTCAGGCGGTCCCTTCTTTTGCAGGCAGGTTTATTCGGTTGTTGTCTGCGCGGACGTCTTTTCGGCGGCCTTGGGCACAGACGCGGAGGTGTTGGATTTCTTTCTGCTGTGACGGACCCTGCTGCGTATCCGTCTGGACTGAATCGATGCGCTCTCTTTCTGGGCGGCGATTGCTTCGCTGCGTTTGGCCTTCCGCTTGGCCTTTTCCTTTTCAAGCCTTTTGTGCCGTCTTTCCTGCGCCGAGGCTTTGCGCTCCCGGATCTCCGCCACGCCTTCATCATCTGCCGGTTTAACGGTCTTTACGACGTATACATCTTCTCCGGGGCCCTTGCGGATACGGATCTTCCCCTTCACATAACCGTGCTTGGGGCATTCGCAGAGCGCATAATACATGCTGCCTCCGACACCGGCAAACCAGTCAATCTCCGTCTTCAGCGGATGACTGCAGCGGCTGCATTTCATGGCGGTCACGGCCGGCTGTTTCATGGCTGTTTCCTTATCCGGATACAGCTGGGACACAAACTTGGTATAGGTCTTAAAGTCCAGCGTGAACTCTTCCTGGCTGTTTTCCGGAAGGTGGTAATAGTCTACGGATTTATAGATCAGGAGCGGCTTGATATTCATGCGCTTCATGATCTCGGCCGTATACCAGGCATCGTCAAAAGCGGCGTGAAAGCGGCGTTCCTGCGGGATCTGCAGCGCCTCGACCACCTCCTGCAGGGCCGGACGCTTTTTGCCGTCCAGATACCCGAGGCTGTACAGCTTCTGCAGGTCGTAATAGAGGAAGGGCTTCGGGAACGGATACTGAATATGGTAGTACTCCAGATTTCGCTGCAGTTCAAACAGATCCGAAGGTCCCCAGGTCACAAAGACCGGATTGCGTCCGCACCAGTCCAGAAAACTGCGTGCGACCGGGCTGAACGTGCGGGATTTTTTCAGCTCCTCCATATCCATATGAACCACTTCCTGCGTATGACGGTTCATGGTCCGGTAGATCAGAGGCTTGATGGTTTCGTGGAACTCGCTGACGGTTTTTCTTCTGGAATTCAGCTTGACCGCGCCGATCTCCAGGATTTCGAAAGGAATCTTCGGATTCTCCCGATACCTGCCGCCGGGCGACTGGTTCCACTCCAGGTCTAATACGATATAGTTCATGTGTCTCCTTTATGTGAGGCCTTTTCAGGCGTTTTGTCCGTTCGTCCGCTTTGCCTCGGCGCGCAGGGCCGCCTCGACGACGTGGCTTAAGAGGACCGCGCTCGTCACGGTTCCCACGCCGCCCGGGACGGGCGTCAGCGCCGCGGCTTTCTTTTCCGCTTCCTCAAAGCAGAGGTCCCCGCAGAGTTTTCCCTTTTCGGGGCTCCAGGAAACGCCTACGTCCACGAGGATCTGGCCCTCCCCGAAGTAATCTCCGGTCAGAAACTCCGGCTTTCCGACGGCCGTGATCACGATCCCGGCCTCCCGCGTCAGGGCGGGGAGATCCTCGCTCCGGCTGTGGGCAACGGTGACCGTCGCGTCTTCACGCAAGAGAAGCATCGCGGCCGGCCGGCCCACCACGAGCGAGCGTCCGATCACGAGCACCCGTTTCCCGCTGAGGCCGATCCCGTAATAGCGGAGCACCTCCAGCGCGGCCTGAGCCGTCGAAGGCGGAAAGCCCGTCTCCTTCTCGCCCGTAAAGACGCCCCCCAGGGAAACGAGCCCGGCCCCGTCAACGTCCTTGTCCGGGTCGATCAGGCGGCAGAGTTTCAGTTCGTCGATGCCGGCCGGCACCGGGCGCATCAGCAGGATCCCGTGGATCCGGCCCGAACGGTTCAGGCTCCGGATGGCCTTTTCCAGCGTCTCCTGCGTTGTTCCGGCGGAAAAGACACGGCTCTCGACACGCAGGCCCAGCCCGGCGGCCCGTTTCGCAAGGCCCGCCCCGTAGCTTTCCGCCGCGGGGTCGCTGCCGATGCGGACGACCGCGAGCGTCGGAACTATGCCTGTCTCCCGCAGTGAAGCCGCCTTCTCTTTCATGATCTCCGCCAGCGCCTCCGCGACCGGGGCGCCTTCCAGTAAACGTGCCACGCTTTTCTCCTTATTTCCCGGCGCGGGCCTTAAGGGCCGCTTCGTCAGACAGGGGCAGGTATTTTTCCAGCAGCTGATTGACCTTCCGGTTCCTCGCCTCG
>JAEEUR010000056.1 GCA_016290595.1 Lachnospiraceae bacterium
GGAGAAGCTCGGCGTGCTGCGGCCCACCGTCAGCTGTCGCGCCACCGGCCACATCATCGAGATCATCTCCATGGTGCAGGAGCTCATCGACAAGGGCCACGCCTACGTGACCCCCGCGGGCAACGTCTACTACCGCGTGTCCTCCTTCCCGGACTACGGCAAGCTTTCCCACCGCGAGCTCGACGAGACGGTCAGCGGCTCCCGCGTGGCCGTGGCCGACGACAAAGAGCAGCCGGAGGATTTCGCGCTCTGGAAGAAGGCGGACGGCGGCCACCTGATGAAATGGCCCTCCCCGTGGGGCGAGGGCTATCCCGGCTGGCACATCGAATGCTCGGTCATGTCGAAGAAATATCTGGGCGAGGAGATCGATATCCACGGCGGCGGCGAGGACCTGATCTTCCCGCACCACGAAAACGAGATCGCCCAGAGCGAAGCGGCTTCCGGCAGGACCTTCGCGCATTATTGGATGCATAACGCTTTCCTGAACATCGATAACCGCAAGATGTCCAAATCCCTGGGCAACTTTTTCACGGTCCGCGAGATCGCGGACAAATATGATCTGAAGGTGCTGCGCTTCTTCATGCTGAGTGCGCACTACCGCAGCCCCTTAAATTTCAGCGCCGAGCTGATGGAGGCCGCGAAAAACGGGCTGGAGCGCATCGAAAACGGCCTGGTCCGTCTGCGGGACGAAGCCGCCAAATGCCCGGCGGAAGGCAGCGCGGACGCCGTTCAGGCAGCGCTCGCGCGCTATACCGCCCGCTTCGAGGAGGCCATGGACGACGATTTCAACACCGCCGACGCGCTCTCCGTCCTGTTTGAGTTCATCAAATACATTAATACCCTGGATCCCGCCGAAACACCCCGTGCCGCCTGGGACGGGCTGCGCACCGCCGTACTGAAGCTGGCGGACGTGCTGGGCATTCGGGAACCGAAGGAAGAACTGCTGGACGCGGACATCGAAGCGCTGATCGAAGAGCGTCAGGCGGCGCGCAAAGCCAAGAATTACGCGCGGGCGGACGAGATCCGCAGAAACCTGGCGGAGCAGGGCATCCTGCTGGAGGATACGCGGGACGGCGTCAAATGGAAGAGAGCATAAGAAACGCTTTTGAACTGAACGCGGTGCCGGTAAACACCGTTCCGGTCCTGTCGCTGGCGTATCTGGGTGACGCGGTCTGCGCGCTGATCGTGCGGACCGTGCTGCTGGAGAAGGCGAACGGGAAAAACGGCGCGCTGCATCAGCGGACGCTGCCGTACGTTTCGGCGGTGGGGCAGGCAAAAATGGCCGACAGCCTTCTGCCGGAGCTTTCCGAAGAGGAACTGGCCGTTTACCGGCGGGGGAAAAACGCGAAACCGGAGCACGGCGCCAAAAACGCCAGCTCGCTGGAATATCATAAGGCCACCGGCCTGGAGGCCCTGATCGGATCGCTGTATCTGGAAGGGAAGACGGAGCGGATCCTGGAACTCATCAGAAAGGGGATGTCCTATGCCGGAGAGGATTGAAGGCAGAAACGCCGTGCGCGAAGCCTTAAAGGCCGGGCGGGCGCTGGAGAAGCTGTACGTCCAGAAAGGCGTTAGCGACGCGGTCATCCGTGAGATCACGGCCGGGGCCGCGGAACAGGGGATCCGGCCTTTTCTGACGGAGAAGGAAAAGCTGGACGCACTCTCGCAGACCGGCCGTCATCAGGGCGTGATCGCCGAGATCGCCGCGTATGAGTACGCCGAGGTAAGCGATATCCTGAAGGCCGCTGCCGAAAAGGGAGAGGATCCTTTTATCCTGCTGCTGGACGGCATCGAGGATCCGCACAACCTGGGCGCCATCCTCCGCTCGGCGCATCTGGCCGGAGCGCACGGGGTAATCATCCCCAAAAACCGGGCCGCTGGCCTGAACGCTACCGTGGCGAAGGTCTCGGCCGGCGCCGTAAACTATATCCCCGTGGCCCGCGTGACCAATCTGTCCCGGACCATGGAGGAACTGAAGCAGAAGGGCCTCTGGTTCGTCTGCGCGGATATGGACGGCGAGGTCATGTACCGCCAGAACCTGACCGGGCCCATCGGGCTGGTGATCGGCAGCGAGGGCGACGGCGTCTCCGCGCTGGTCAGAAAGCATTGCGATTTTATCACGCGCATCCCGATGTCGGGGCAGATCGATTCCTTAAACGCCTCCGTGGCGGCGGGGATCCTGGCCTTTGAGGTCGTCCGGCAGCGGAAATACAGAAAGTAACCAAGGAGGCAGCAGATGCCGGTTTGTGTACGCAGTGAGATCGGACCGCTGAAGAGAGTCCTGCTTCAGCGTCCCGGCAGGGAACTGGAACACCTGGTTCCGGAGACCATGGGAACGCTCCTGTTTGACGATATTCCTTATTTACGGCGGGCGCAGGAGGAACACGACGAGTTTGCCGCGCTGCTTCGAAGCCAGGGCGTCGAGGTCCTGTATCTGGACGAACTGATGGCGGAGACGCTGCGGGCCGTGCCCGGCCTGCGGGATCAGTTTATCGTGGACGCCGTGGAGCAGGCGGGCAGCATTACCCGCGGCTACCGGCAGGAAGCCAGAGAGTATCTGGAAAGCATTTCGGACGATCTGGAGCTGATCCGGCGGATCATGGCCGGCGTGCCGAGAAGCGAAATCTTCCCTCGGAATTCGGGGCACCTGGCGGACTTGCTGGGTGAAAAATCCGACTTCGTCATGCCCCCCATGCCGAATCTGTACTTTACCCGGGATCCCTTTGCCGTGATCGGGAACGGTGTGAGCCTGCACCACATGCACACCAAGACCCGCAAGCGCGAAGTGATCTTCGGACAGTATATTTTCAACTATCACCCGGATTACCGCGGCCAGGTGAAGCAGTATTACGACCGGGCGGATTATTTCAGCATTGAAGGCGGCGATATCCTGAACCTGAACGCCCGCGTGCTAGGCGTCGGCATCTCCGAGCGGACGCAGGCGGAAGCGATCGAGCATCTGGCCGCAAACGTCTTCGCGGATGAGGCGGGCGAGATCGACACCGTACTGGCGTTCCTGATCCCGCATACCCGCGCCTTCATGCATCTGGACACGGTATTCACCCAGGTGGATACGGACAAATTTACGGTGCATCCGGGGATCCTGCCTTTCCTGAGGATCTTCGGGATCACGGGAAAAGGAAAGAAGAGCCTGACGATACGCGAGCTTTCGGAAACGCCGGAACAGGCGCTGGCCCGCTGTCTGGGGCTGGACCGGGTGAAGATGCTCCGCTGCGGCGGAAGCGACCGGATCGCCGCCGACCGCGAACAGTGGAACGACGGCTCCAACACGCTCTGCGTCAGCCCGGGCAAGGTACTGGTCTACGACCGCAACTACGTCACCAACCGTCTGCTGGAGGACAGCGGCATCGAAGTCCTGTCCTTTGACGGGTCGGAATTGTCCCGGGGCCGCGGCGGCCCCCGCTGCATGAGCATGCCCTTCGAAAGAACGGATATGTAAGAAGAAAGGAAGCAAGGAGTATGATTTCAAGGGTGCTGTGCGAAAAAGTCCTGGCGGCAGCTGCCTCTACCGGCGCTGATTATGCGGAACTTTTCGCGGAAAAAACATTCAACCGGTCCGTCAACATGCTTGACAACCGGGTCCAACAGGTCGGAGACAACGTCGTCGCCGGCGTGGGGATCCGGGTATTCAAAGGCCTTAGGAGCGTAGCTGCTTCGACGGTCGACACCTCCGAGGAAGGCCTCATCCGCTGCGCAAAGCAGGCGGCTGCGGCTCTGGGAGAGGGAAAGGCGGAGATCTCCATCGTGCTGCGGGAGCGGCTGTACGGAGACATCCATCCCGTCCGCATCGTGCCCGGCAGCGTGGAAACCACGCGCAAGGCAGAGATCTTAAAGAGCGCGTATTTCGCGGCCAAGGACGCCGATCCGGCCATCGTGCAGGTCAGCGGCGGCCTGATGGACGTGGACCACAACATTTTGGTTGCCAATTCCGAAGGCGTTTACGCGCAGGACCGCCAGATCCGGACCCGTCTGTTCATCACCGCCGTGGCGGACAAAGGACAGGGGACCCAGACCGGCAGCACCGGTCCCGGCGCCCGCAAGGGAATGGAATTCTACGACGAGATCGATCCCGCGGCAGCCGGTAGAGAGGCGGCCCGCCAGGCCCTCGTCATGGCCGGCGCCGGCTACTGCCCGGCGGGGACCATGCCCGTAGTCATTGACAACGGCTTCGGCGGCGTCATTTTCCACGAAGCCTGCGGCCACTCGCTGGAAGCCAGCAGCGTCGCGTACGGAACCAGCCAGTTCAGCGGCAAGCTGGGCCAGCAGATCGCGAACGAGAAGGTCACGGCGGTCGATGACGGCACCATCCCGAACGCCTGGGGCTCCGTCAACTTTGACGATGAAGGCACCCCGTCCCATCGCAACGTGCTGATCGAAAAGGGTATCTTAAAGAGCTACATGATCGACAAATTCGGCGGCCGCCGCATGGGCATGGCGCCCACGGGCAACGCCCGCCGGCAGAGCTACGCCTACGTGACCACCTCCCGCATGACCAACACCTTCATCTGTAACGGCGAGGACAGGAACGAGGACATCATCGCCTCCGTCGAATACGGCCTGTACGCGAAGGACATGGGCGGCGGTTCGGTCAATCCGGCCACCGGCCAGTTCAACTTCTCCGTCAAGGAAGGGTATCTGATCCGGAACGGCAAGATCTGCGAACCGGTCAGAGGCGCTTCCCTGGTCGGCACGGGTTCCGAGATCCTGATGAAGATCGATATGGTAGGCCAGAACTTAAGCCGGGCGCAGGGCATGTGCGGCTCCAGCTCCGGCTCCATCCCGACGGACGTAGGCCAGCCTATGATCCGGGTATCCTCCATCACGGTAGGCGGAAGATAAGGAGGCAGCCATGAAATACGAAGAATTCAAAAACCTTGTTATTAAGGCAGCCGAAGCGAAGGAACTGAAGGACTATGAGCTGTATTACAACGCCTCCGAGAGCGTGAGCGTGGAAGCCTTTGCGCATGAGATCAACGAGTTTTCCTCCTCGACCGAGGGCGGCGTCTGCTTCCGGGTTCTGTTGGGCGGCCAGATGGGCTACGCCTCCACGGAGGATATGAGCGCGGAAGAAGCAGCGGCCATCGTGGAGCGCGCCGTGGAAAACGCGGCGGTGCTGGAAACGGCGGAGGAATCCTTCCTGGCCGAAGCCGGCGGCACGTATCAGACGGTAGAAGAGAAACATTTCGTTCCCGCCACGGCTCAGGAACTGGTGAAAACCGCTCTGGAGGGACAAAATATCGCCTATGCGGCTGATCCGCAGGTCATTAACGGCACTACGACGAGCGCCATCAACGAATCCGGCACGGTCGCGATCTACAATTCCCGCGGCCTGGATCTGTCCGCTTCCTACGCGACGGCGGTCATCGTGGCTGCTCCGGTCGTGAGCGACGGCAAGGAAATGAACAATACGTACGAGGTGAAGCTCGGCTCGCTGGATCAGATCGATCTGAAGGAAGTGATCGAAAAGGCGGTCACGAATGCCAAGAAGAAGCTGGGCGCGGGCGTGGCGCCGACCGGCAACTATCCGGTCATTTTCGGCCCCAAGGCCACTGCGACGCTGCTGGCGACCTTCTCCTCCGCCTTCTCCGCGGAAGCGGCCCAAAAGGGCCTTTCTCCCTTAAAGGGAAAAGAAGGACAGACGATCGCGGCGGAAAACGTTACGCTCATCGACGATCCCTTCTATGAGGAAAGCCCGGCGCGTATTCCCTTCGACGCGGAAGGCATGCCGGCGTACCGCAAGGCTGTGATCGAGAACGGTGAGTTCCGGACGCTCCTGTACAACCTGAAGACGGCTGCGGTGGCCGGCGTGAAGACCACGGGCAACGCTTCCAAGCACGGTTATTCGTCACCGGTCGGCATCAGCCCCTTCACCCTGATCCTTCAGCCCGGCACGCTTCCGGAGGAAGAGCTTCTTAAAGAAGCCGGCAACGGCGTCTATATCGACTCCCTGATGGGCACGCACGCGGGCGCCAACCCGATCTCCGGCGACTTCTCCCTGCAGAGCGGCGGCTTCATGATCGAAAACGGCGAGAAGACAAAAGCGGTGAAGTCCTTCACCGTGGCCGGCAACTTCTACGAGATGCTGAAGCAGATCGACGCCCTGAGCAACAAGGCAGAGTATCAGGGCATGGGCGGCTTGACGGCCTTTGCCGCGCCCGCCATCCTGGTGAACGGCCTCAGCGTCGCGGGTAAATAAAGGCGGGATCGGTCCTGCCGGCAAAAAAGTGCCGGCCCCTCCGGATATTAAACCGAAGGGGCCGGCGCTCTTTTATTGCTTTATTGGTCTTGCGGTCTTACCACTCCAGATTCCGCTCGGTCTCCTTGCTGAAGATGTGCGCGACACCGCCGTCGAAGCCCAGCATGAGCTCGGAGCCCATCGGGAAGTGGGCGACTTTGCCTTCCGTCGGCACGATCACGATCACGTCCTTGCCCAGTACGTTCAGGTGGATATGCACCGTGGAGCCCATCAGCTCGGATACGTCCACGCGGCCCTTGACGCCTTCGCTGCCCAGCTTGATGTGGTCCGGGCGAACGCCTAACACGACGTCCTGTGCCTCTACGTTGGCCGCAGCCAGGCGGGCCTGCTTTTCTTCCGAAAGCTCCACTTTGTAGCCGCCCAGTTCCACGGCATACTTACCGTTTTCCTTCAGGAGCTTCGCGTCGAAGAAGTTCATCTGCGGCGAGCCGATGAAGCCGGCGACGAAGAGGTTGGCGGGATGGTCGAAGACGTCCTGCGGCGTGCCGATCTGCTGGATGAAGCCGTCCTTCATGATCACGATGCGGTCGCCGAGGGTCATGGCCTCGGTCTGGTCGTGCGTGACGTAGATGAAGGTGGTGTCGATGCGCTGACGCAGTTTAATGATTTCCGCGCGCATCTGGTTGCGCAGCTTGGCGTCCAGGTTGGAGAGCGGTTCGTCCATCAGGAAGACCTTGGGGCTGCGGACGATGGCGCGGCCGATGGCGACGCGCTGCCGCTGGCCGCCGGATAAGGCCTTGGGCTTGCGGTTCAAGTACTGCGTGATGCCCAGGATCTCCGCCGCCTCGCGGACCTTCTGGTCGATGGTCGCCTTGTCTACTTTCTTGAGCTGCAGCGAGAAGGCCATGTTCTCATACACGGTCATGTGCGGGTACAGGGCGTAGTTCTGGAAGACCATGGCGATATCGCGGTCCTTCGGCGCTACGTTGTTCATGTACTTGTCGTCGATGTAGAGCTCGCCGGCGGTGATGTCTTCCAGACCGGCGACCATGCGCAGGGTCGTGGATTTGCCGCAGCCGGACGGGCCGACCAGTACGATAAACTCTTTGTCGGCGATCTCCAGATTAAACGCCTGAACGGCGACGACGCCTTCGTCGGTGATCTGAAGATTCACTTTTTCTTCAGGAGAAGCTTCGTCTTTTTTCTTCTTCCCTTTGCTCTCGGTGTTGGGATAGATCTTCTTGATGTTCCGCAGAGAAACAGTTGCCATAGATTCGAATGTGTCTGTCCGGCCTCCGCATGGGACAGACTCGGGGCACAGCCCCTTTACGGCAGGTCTCCACACTGCCGCACCGTCATTCGCACGGTACACTCCTTTTTTTCGCCGGCAGGTCTCATAAAGAAAAGAGTGGAGTGAAACAGCCGGTCGGATTTCTGGCTTTATTATACGCGGGCCGGACGTTTTTTGCAAGGTCCCGCGGAATAAAAAAGAAGCATATCGCTATGCTTCTTTTTCAGCGGACGCGGTCCTTCGGTCCGTCAGAATCCGAGGCTTTCCCCGACCAGGATCACGTGGATCCGTTCGGCGTCCATGGAACCGCGGACGAGAAGAAGATCGCAGCAGATGCTGTCCGGCGATTTGCAGTCCAGACAGGATCCCGTCTTCAGGCAGGGGGTGTTCATTTGAAAACGCTGGGCGTTGATGGGGGCGGCCGTCGTCCGGACACGGCGGACGGCGCTGTCCACGTCCGGGCAGACTTTGTTCATTCCTGCGATGATCAGCACCTTACGCGGCCCATAGGCGATCATGGAGACCCGGTTGCCCCGGCCGTCCAGGTTGACGATCACGCCGTCCTCGGTGAGCGCGTTGGCGCCGGCCAGGAAGAAATCGCAGTCGTACATCATCAGATACGCCTCCCGGCGGTCCATCGCGTCCCGGTCGATGAAGCGGTAATTTCCCCGGATCATCGCCTCCTTCAGACCGATCTCTTCGACGCTCGCGGCGCCGCCCATGCCGACGGAGCTGCCTTCGGGGATCAGGGAGAGGGCCAGCTTCAGCGCCGCTTCCTTATCGGCGGCGTAATAGCCGTTCATATGACGGGACTGAAGGCCTTTAATGACTTTCTGCGCCAGCAGTTCGTTCCGTTTGATGATGTTTGCGTTCATGAGGAGCCTCCCGCATTCTGAAATCAAGAATATTATAGCATATATTTTCCGCCTGTGCTATACTACAACATTATACCGGAAATACCTGTTCTTTATTCCGCAGGAGGTTCTTATGAAAAAACTGCTTGCTCTTATCCTGTCCGCCGTACTGCTGATCGGATGCATCGGCGGCTGCAGTCCGGCTCTGCCGACCAAAGAGGCTGAAACGACGGCTGAAACGGCCGCCTCTCAGCCGGCTACGGATCCGGCGCCGGCAACGAGCGCCGAGGAAACGCAGCCGGTTCCGACCGAAGCGCCTACGGCGGCGGAACCCTCGACGGACGCGCCGACCGCTCCGCCGGAAACGGACGCGCCGACCGTTCCGCCCGAGACCCAGGCGCCGGAGCCCGTAAGCGCGGCCGAAGCCTATGAAAAAGCCGTCTCGCAGCTGCCGCAGGATTATCATCTGGAGCTGAGCCGCGAGATCAGCCGCAGCATGGACGGAGAGCGGGAGCTCCTGGTCACGACGGACGAATGGGTCATGGACGTCAAGGGCGCCGGAACGGACGAAATGACGGCGGCCGTGACCTGGAAAATGACGGTGGAAAACAAGGACATCGCCGAACTGTCGGTCAATGAATACAAGATCTATTATTCCAACGGAAAAGCCGCTCTCATTGACGGAAGTACTATTTATGCGGCAAAACAGAGCGCCGAAGAATTTCTGCAGAGCTTTCCGCCGCTGGCGCTCCTTACAGCCGACAATTATGAAAGCATCGAATGGACGGACGGATCGCAGAGCGCGGTCGCTTTCGGAGAAGCCGTCGATACCGAGTGGGAATGGCTTGGCATGGACTGCACGGACGTGACGCTGGGAGAAGGCACGGCTCTTCTGGACGAAAACGGGCGGATCACGGGGGTTGAGTATCAGACCGAATATGCACTGGAAGGGATCCGCTTTACCGCTATGGCGGAAATGAGCCTGTCTCCGCTGGAAGGGGAACCGGCCGTACCGCCGGCCGATGCCGGCGAAGTGATCAGCGTCAGCAGCGTGATCGCGGTCCCGGTCATGGATCTTGCCGCCTGTTTTCCGTACATGAGCAATTTCTCCGCTTCGTATCTGGGACTGACCCTGTCCTATGCGGCGGGCATGACGCTCCTGAAGCAGGAGTGGCTGGGCCTGGACTGCGACGAGGAAGGGCCCATGATCTACGATCACGTCTATCACACCATCTATTCCGACGAGACGGAGAGCAGCGAGTATGAGCTGCGGCATTTCGCCGGCCAGACGAAATATACGGAAGATGAAGAAGAGATCGAGGTCGACATGGATCCGGAGGCGATGGAAGCTGCCGTTCTGGACTGTGTGGAAGACGCCTGGATCTATCCGGACGAGATGTCCCAGATCAGTATCTCGGACGAATACGACTGCTGGCTGATCGAGTTCACCGTGAACGATCAGATCGCCGATTATATCCGCGGCCGTGTGGAGGAAGAGCTTTTCGGCGATCCGAACAAGCTGGAGAGCATCGGCGCCCGCTACAAGCTGGGCAGCTGCACGGGCTATCTGTCCGTCGACAAGGGCAGCGGCATGCCGATGCATCTTAAGATCAATTTTGACGCGGGACATACCTATCAGCGGCAGAATTATCCGCTGAAGTATGAAGCGGAATGGACGTACCGCGTTTCGGACGGCGACGTCTGGAAGATGATCACCGACGAGCTCCGCCCGAGCGAAGAGCCGGAAGTCCCGGCGACCCCGCTGTTCTATAAAGTGACGGCCCCGAACGGCCACGTCCTCTGGCTCATCGGCACCATCCACGTGGGCGACGAGCGCACCGCACATCTGCCGCAGGAGATCTACGACGCCCTGCTGTCCTCCGACGCCATCGCCGTGGAGATCGACGTGACCAACTTCGAGGAGCGCCTGGAGGCCGACGACGATCTGATGGACGCCTATCAGGACGCCACCTATTATTCGGATAACTCCAGTCCTTTTGATCATCTGGAGGACGACGTCGCCGAGAAGCTGGAGCTGGCGATCAAGAAATACGGCGGCGATATCCGCGCGAACTGGCTGTGCTACAAGGTCGCTTCGATGACGAGCCTTCTGGAGCAGATGATGCTGGAGCTGGGGCGCCTGCAGACCTATGACCGCGGCGTGGACAACCAGCTGGTGGAGATGGCCAAGGCCAACGGCATCGAGGTCTGGGACGTGGAAGACTACGCGGAGCACATCTCGCTGCTGGGCAATTTCTCGGAGAAGCTGCAGGAGCTGATGCTGGAGGAAACGCTGGATTACAGACGCTACGCCTCCAATATGGGAACGGACGAGCTCTTTGAAGCCTGGTGCCGCGGCGACGAAGCGGAGCTGACGGCCGAGGAGGAAGAAGAGGAAGAGGACGAGGAGCTCACGCCCGAAGAGCAGGCCCTCGTGGACGAATACAACGAAGGCATGATGCGCAAGCGCAACGCGGAGATGGTGGAGAAGGCCCAGGAGTATCTGGCCGGCGACAAGACCGTGTTCTTCGCGGTGGGCCTGGCGCATCTGCTGGATGAGGAGAACGGCCTCCTTAAGTGCCTGCGCGAGGGCGGCTACACGGTGGAGCAGGTCGTTTTTGCCGCGCAGGAACCGTAAAAAACCGTTAAAAAGTACTTGACAATCGAAGACGGCTGCGCTATTATATCACAGCTTGCGGTTTTCCGCTTACCGCTCGGCGAGGTCAGAAGTGCCCGAAGGCCACCGAAACCGGCGAGTCTCTAACGAGGAGGAACTAAAATGTACGCTATTTTTGCCAACGGCGGCAAGCAGTACAAGGTAGAAGAAGGCGACCTCGTCCGCGTGGAAAAGATCGACGTGGAAGAAGGCGATGCCTACACCTTTGACCAGGTATTAGTGGTTAAGGATGAGGAACTGGTAGTTGGTGCTCCCTATGTGGACGGTGCTTCCATCAAGGCGACCTGCACCCAGCAGGGCAAGGGCAAGAAGGTCATCGTTTACAAGTACAAGAGAAAATCCGGTTATCACAAGAAACAGGGCCACAGACAGCTCTTCACCGAATTCAAGATCGACCAGATCGTGAAGTAAGTTGACCGGAAGAAAGTACAGGAGGTAATATCATGGCTCATAAAAAAGGCGTAGGCTCTACTAAGAACGGTCGCGATTCAGAAGCGAAGCGTTTAGGCGCGAAGCGGGCGGACGGTCAGTTCGTACTGGCCGGCAACATCCTGTATCGTCAGCGCGGCACCAAGATTCACCCCGGTGAAAACGTTGGCCGCGGCGGCGACGACACCCTCTTTGCCTTAAAGGACGGCGTGGTTCGTTTCGAACGTCTGGGCAAGGACAAGACGAAAGTCTCCGTATATCCCAAGGTAACGAACGAATAATTCCCAGTCCATGCGGCGTGGCCGGCGCGAAGCGCCGGCCTTTCTTGTAAAAGGATCATACCATGTTTGCAGATTACGCAAAGATCTATATCAAATCCGGCAAGGGCGGCGACGGCCACGTGAGCTTTCGCCGTGAGCTTTACGTGCCGGCGGGCGGACCCGACGGGGGCAACGGCGGGCGCGGCGGCGATATCATCTTCGAAGTTGATACCGGCCTGAACACGCTGGGTGATTTCCGGAACGTTAGGCGCTTTATCGCGCAGGACGGGCAGGAGGGCAGCAGCAAGCGCCGCTCCGGCAAGGACGGCGAGGATCTGGTGATCCGCGTGCCGGAAGGCACCGTGATCCGGGATCTGGAGACCGGCAAGGTCATGGCGGATATGTCCGGCGAAAACCGCCGGGAGATCCTCCTGAAAGGCGGACGCGGCGGCACCGGCAATATGAACTACGCGACGCCGACCATGCAGGCCCCGCTTTACGCCAAGCCCGGCAGGCCCGGGCAGGAGCGAACCGTTACGCTGGAGCTCAAGTGCATCGCGGACGTCGGGCTTTTAGGCTACCCGAACGTGGGGAAATCCACCTTCCTGGCGGCGGTCACCAACGCGCGGCCGAAGATCGCGAACTACGCCTTCACGACCATCACCCCGAATCTGGGCGTGGTGGATCTTCCGGGCGGCGCGGGCTTTGTGATCGCGGATATCCCGGGCCTCATAGAAGGGGCGGCGGACGGCGTAGGGCTTGGCCACGATTTCTTAAAGCACGTGGAGCGTACGCGCCTTTTGCTGCACATCGTGGACGCCTCTGGCTATGAAGGCCGCGATCCGGTGGAGGATATCGAGGCCATCAACGGCGAGTTGGCCCGCTACAGCGAGTCTCTGGCCGCCCTGCCGCAGATACTGGTCGCGAACAAGACCGATATCGTGGAGGAGGAAAGCGACAATCTGGAGCGCCTGAAGGCCTACGCGGCGGCCCATGGCATGCCGTACTATGAGATCTCCGCCGCTACCGGCCAGGGCACGAAGGAGCTGCTGTACGCGGCGTCAGCGAAATTAAAGGAGATCGGCAAGAAGCCGCTGGTCTTCGAAAAAGAATTCGACTGGACCGACACCGTCCCGAAGGATCTGCCCTTCACGGTCGAGTACGATCAGAAGAAGAAGGAATACGTGGTGGAGGGGCCGGCCATCGAAAAGATGCTGGGCTACACGAACCTCATGAGCGAGAAGGGCTTCCTGTTCTTCCAGAAGTTCCTGCGGGACCGCGGGATCATCGACGACTTAAAGGCGAAGGGCATGCAGGAAGGCGATACGGTCCGCCTCTACGGCCACAGCTTCGAGTATTATGAGGACGAATAGAAAGCCGCTTTGCTTCGGACAGCCGGCCGCACCGCTTTTTTTCACGCGGCGGCCGGTTTTTCTTGCACTTTTATCGGGAATAGTTTACAATATAACACGATTTTTCATTTTTCATTGGGAGGAAGCGTCGTATGATGCAGAGGATCCGAACCAGATATGCCCCCAGCCCCACCGGCCGGATGCACGTGGGGAATTTAAGAACGGCCCTTTACGCCTACCTGATCGCCAAGCATGAGGGCGGCGATTTCCTGCTCCGCATTGAAGATACGGACCAGGAGCGGCAGGTCGAAGGTGCCGTGGATATCATCAACCGTACGCTGGAAAAGACCGGCCTTCTCTGGGACGAGGGCCCGGACAAGGACGGCGGCGTAGGGCCGTACGTGCAGAGCGAGCGCGTGACGGCCGGAATCTATATGGAATATGCCAAAAAGCTGATCGCGAGCGGCGATGCCTATTACTGCTTCTGCTCGAAAGAGCGGCTGGAAGGCTTAAAGCAGACACTGACCGTGGACGGCGAGACCAAGGAGATCACCGTTTACGACAAGCACTGCCTGCATCTTCCGAAGGAGGAGATCGAGGCAAATCTCGCCGCCGGCAAGCCTTTCGTCATCCGGCAGAATACGCCGAACGAGGGCACGACGACCTTTACGGACGTGCTGTACGGCGACATCACCGTCCCGAACGCCGAGCTGGACGACATGATCCTTTTAAAGTCCGACGGCTTCCCGACCTACAACTTCGCCAACGTGGTGGACGACCATCTGATGGGCATTTCGCACGTGGTGCGCGGCAACGTGGACTGAAGCCCCGCGCGGACGCACGCC
>JAEEUR010000142.1 GCA_016290595.1 Lachnospiraceae bacterium
AAAAATGTCGGATTTGTCTACCAGACAAATCCGGCATTTTTCGCGTTTATCGAACAAGAGTCCCTGTTTTTTCTTCTAATCTCAACATCTTTCAGGGGGCAGCAGTACGAAGATAGCAGTTCTGCTTATAGAAATTCTTACGCGTCTATGCTATTCTAGTCTCATCACAGAAATTCTCAGCAAGAAGATCCTATGTAACCATTCGCCCGGTTCTGCGTCTTTATAGCAGAACACTTACGAAAGATGTGACGACAGTATTATGAAATCGGATATCGTTGATCAGCTGTTTTCACAATACTATAACGAAGCGCTCTTGTATTCGATCTCTTTATGTAAAAACCGAACGGTCGCAGAGGACATCGTATCCAATGCTTTCTTTAAGGCGCTGAGCATGGCTGACGATTCCATCCGGGATTTTAAGCCCTGGCTCCTGACGGTTTGCAGGAACGAATTCATCAGCCTTTGCCGAAAGGAGAGTCGCTTTACCGGTGAAGACATCCCGGAAGATTATGTGGATGACCGGGAAGAAGTGATCGAAGGGATCATTCGAAAAGAAGAGTATCGCTCCCTGTATCGGGCAATAGATCTGCTGCCCGATACGCAGAGGGAGGCGGTCATGCTTTTCTACTTTTCCGGACTCCCAATCAAAAGCATATCGGAGATCATCGGGAAAAGTGAAACGAATACAAAAGTCCTGCTGTGCAGGGCTAGGGAGAAACTCAGGAACATGATGGAGGGAGACCAATGAATTTTGAAGACGCGTATAAAAAGCTCAGGGATGGCACCGCAAGCGACGAGGAAGCCGCTTTTGTTGCCAGAGAACTAGAAAATGTCCGCAGGATCAGCTCTATCCTGGATGATCCGGAGCTTTCCGATCCCGGCATCCGTCAGGCGGAAATAGAAACGGTCCAAAAGGCCAGAAAGGTTTTTAACCACAAAACGCTGATCCGAACGATCATCGTTGTTCTGTGCAGCCTACTGGTGATCGCGGCGATCGTCTGCGCGATCCTTTTCATTCCGTCCAATATCTCCGCTTCCGGAAAAGTAAAGCTGACAAAGGAACAGGCCATTGAGGCGGCTCACGCCTGTCTGGTGGAAGAAGTTGGTGAAGAAGAGGCCGGAAGATTCTACGTGGACTACGCCCACCGCCACCTGCGCTATGTGGGGAGCATTTTTGATGCGATTTATGTTTATAAAGTCGAATACGAAGATATATACGGACGGGAATACGAAATTGAAGTAAACAGCAATTCGGGGTATACCGTGATCCGTGACATCGATTTGGGATGAATCCGACAAGACGGGAGAGTGAAAAAACTCTCCCGTCTTGTCTCTGTAACCTTTTCCTTGCTTCTGCGTCAACTATATGAAAGCAAAAAATAGAAAGGAAAATGACCATGAATAACACTCTGAAATTGACGACGGATCAGGCTCTGCAAAGCGCGATCGCTTACGCCGAAATCGAAAATGATGAACCCCGCTGCGCCTCCGGTAGCTGCGCCGGCGGACTTTATCACTTCATCGTGACCACGCTGTATCTGAGATACGAATTCTATGTGGATGCTGTGAGCGGAGAAGTTCTTGGAATCAGCACGGAACCGCTTTCTTATCTGGAGACGCTCAGGCTGTGCACTGATGGGGAGCCGCTTCCCTATGTCGCGTAATCGTATCGGCGAAAGAAAAAGGTGTGTAACATGAAGGCAATGAAAAAAGCAGTTCTGGCGGTTCTTATTTTTGCCCTGGTTGTCGCCGTCTGCGCATGCGCGTTCGGGGACAGTAAAAAAATCGGGGAAAAAGCCGCTCTTAAGGCAGCCTTGGAGGATGCCGGGTTCACACCGGATGAAGTGACAGATATCGATATCGAATATGAAAAAACGCCTTCTTCCGCCTGGTATGAAGTCGATTTCGAATCCGGCAGAACCGACTACGAATACAGAATCGACGCCTATACCGGGGAGATTTTATCGGCAACCACAGATTAGGAGAAAACAGAATCATCCAGACACCTTTTGGTGCAAATACCCTTCTCTGGGCACCGTTTGGTGCAACACAGACAAAAAAGCAGTCGCCCCGTCGGGGCGGCTGCTTTTTTACATGGAGAGGATTCGAACGGGAGCGGCGTCAGAAAACGTGCCGGCGGCACGTTTTCCCCGCGACCCGGCCGGCCCGCAGGCCGGGAGTCCCGTACGGGTCACCACAAAAACAGTCCCACCTCTGGTGGGGCTGTTTTTTTGATTATCTCCAGCGGGACTCGAAGGGAGCATGGGAAAGGCCGCCATCGACGATGGCGGCCTTCCTGGATCGATTTCGAACGGGGCCGAATCAGCATGACCGCTTCCGGACCGCCGCCGCCAGCCATCCCACGGCGGTGAGCGCTGTGCCGACGATCCAGTAGACGGCGGCGAGCGGATTGTCCGTCCCGTAGATCGCCAGCACGCCCCGGATGATGCTTCCGACGGTCAGCGCCGCTACGCCCGCATGGATGAGCTCCGCCGCGGCTTTGCCGGGATACGGCTGCCCCACTTTCTGCAGCAGCGCAAAGGGCAGCGCGCCGAGCAGCAGCGGGAAGGCAAACGCGCCGATCATAAATGCGGACCAGACCCCGTGGCTGAACAGCTCATAGATCGCGCCGAACAGCGCACAGGCGCCCGCCGCCGCCAGATACCCGCGCGCTGCGGAGGCGTTCTTCCTCTCCCCCGCCGGTTTAGCCGATGTAAACAATATCGCTCACGCTCCTTTCCCTGATGCTTCTTCCCGAGGTGGGCTGATTGAC
>JAEEUR010000057.1 GCA_016290595.1 Lachnospiraceae bacterium
CGACCGCAGAAACGGGATATACTTCTCGTCCCGTACGATGCGCCAGAAGCTCGCCAGCTCGAAGCGCTCCGGCTTCGCGTTCTTCGAGACCGCCAGATCCCTCTCCCATCGGGCCGCATAGTCCTCACAGAAATCCGGCTCCCGCAGCCAGCTGTAAAAGGCGATCTTCTCAAAAAACGGCGCGAAATAATCCACGATAAAGCGGTCCGCCCCGTCCTCCATCCGCCGGTTCGGCATGTGGCCGAGCCAGCAGTGAAGGCAGCGGTTCGGACAACCGTTGAAATCTACGACCAGATTCAGCTGTTTATTAATCATCGCATTTTCCTGAAAAAGTCAGGTCCCAAGGTGACCCCGCCTACAAAAGTACCGCTGGTGAATTAGATTTCTGTCAACGAGCGCAGCTTCTCGAACAGAACATGAAACGGCTCCTGCGTGTCGATTATCGAGATCCGGGCAACTTGATTACAGTACAGATACCTGTCATTGCCGAGCAGCGGATATTCTTCCAGGGTATTAAACAATCGGATGATATATGCCGCAGGCGGCTGGTCTTTAAGATCCATGAAGTCCTCTTTTGCGGCAAATACCAGAAAGCTGCGCAGCAGCGGAAGAAGCGCCGAGGGCATCTTTTGTTTTTCTTTGCCGGGAACAATGATCTCAGCAGCAGGCATCTGCAGAAGCCGGCGCCTGAAAGCATCATAAGTGCGCCGGGCTTTTGCCTGATTGATCAGGATGATATGTCCTATATAGCGCATTCGCTCGTCTGCATCTGCTTCCGTATTCAAGCCATGGAAATACTCGTAAAAAGACGTTAGAAGCGTACCATCTTCAATCAATCGCTTCTTCTCCTGATCATAGAAGAAGTATCGGGGGATAAGACCGACCGTGTAGGAAGGAAACAGGAGCTCATTCTTTTGACTGTATGGCAGCTTCCATTTTCTATAACGAGGAGAAGACAATTCATCCCATGCAGACGCAGGCGCATACAGACGGCCGGGGTCAATCCTATGTACCGGAGGGAACGACTGTCCCCAGTCAGGATCTTTTGCAGCGTCCAGAATTTCCTCCAAATCAAAGATCTGCCTTAAATATTCCAGCGCAGCTTCATCCGATCCCTGCGGAGGAAGTACCCGTTCTCCATAGAGTTCTAAGCTCTTTTGAAAATACAGCGGATCATCGAGTTCCCACGACGGCAGTAGGATAGATGAAAAAGGTTCTGATTCTGTCATCTCAATTCACCTGTATAGGTAAAGGGGATTGAATAAGTATTAGGATTATCTGCGGGAAGTATTATAGAAGGCAGGCATGATCCACAGACCATACCTGCCCTCTTTGTACCTGATTATCCGATTACTTCCCGTACACTTCCTTTAACTTCAGGAGGTGTTCGTATTTCTCCTTCGCATAGCCTTCGGCCTTGTCGAAGAGCATCTCGGCGCGCTCCGGATTCTTTAAGGTCAGCGAGGTGTAGCGGCTCTCGCCCTTTAAGAAGCTCTTGTAGTCTCCGGTCGGAGCCTTGGAATCCAGCTGGAACGGAACTTCCTTGCGAGGGTCGAAGCGGAACAGGTGCCAGTAACCGGCCTGCACCGCGTTCTTCTCTTCGGTCTGGGCCTTGCTCATGCCGGCCTTGATGCCGTGAGTGATGCACGGCGCGTAGGCGATGATGATGGACGGGCCGTGATAGCTTTCCGCCTCGGTCAGGGCCTTGACCGTCTGGTTGTAGTCCGCGCCCATGGCGATCTGCGCGACGTAGACGTAGCCGTAGCTCATGGCGATGGCCGCCAGGTCTTTCTGCTTGACTTCCTTGCCGCCGGCCGCGAACTGCGCCACGGCGCCGACGTTGGTCGCCTTGGAGGACTGGCCGCCGGTGTTGGAATACACCTCGGTATCAAAGACCATGATGTTGATGTCACGGCCGGAAGCGATGGCGTGGTCCAGGCCGCCGAAGCCGATATCGTAGGCCCAGCCGTCGCCGCCGAAGATCCACTGGGACTTCTTGCCCAGGAATTCCTTGTTCTTGAGAACGAACTTGACGTCTTCGCAGTTGCAGTCGAGGGCTTCTAAGGCCTTCACCAGCTTCTTCGTGGCGGCGCTGTTGGCGGCGCTGTCATCGAAGGTATTGAAGAACTCTTCCGCAGCGGCCTTCACGTCGGTGCTGTCGGTCTTCTCCGCGATATCCTGCAGCTTCTTCGCCAGACCCGCACGCAGCGTGGACTGGCCGAGCTCCATGCCCAGACCGAATTCGGCGTTGTCCTCGAACAGGGAATTGTTCCAGGCCGGGCCGCGGCCTTCCTTGTTGACGGTGTAAGGCGTGGACGGCGAGGAGTTGCCCCAGATGGAGGTGCAGCCCGTGGCGTTCGCGATGTACATGCGGTCGCCGAAGAGCTGGGTGATCAGCTTGGCGTAAGGCGCTTCGCCGCAGCCCGCGCAGGCGCCGGAGAACTCAAGGAGCGGCTGCTTGAACTGGCTGCCCTTGACGGTGCTGATCTTATACTTTTCAATGACTTCGGGCTTCTCAGGCAGGCTGACGCCGAAATCGAAGTACTTCTGGCATTCCTTGTTGGCTTCCATCGGCTGCATGCTGATGGCCTTGCCGGGCGCCGGGCAGACGTTGACGCAGGAGCCGCAGCCCATGCAGTCCATGGCGGAAACGGTCATGGAGAACTTGTAGCCGGGCATCTGGTTCAGATCCTTCATCGGCATGCCTTCGGGGGCGTTCGCGACGTCCTCCGCATTCAGGGCCACCGGACGGATGACCGCGTGCGGGCAGACGTAGGAGCAGAAGTTGCACTGGATGCACTTCGCCGGATCCCAGACCGGGATGTTCACGGCAACGCCGCGCTTCTCGAACGCAGCCGCGCCGGACGGCGTGGAACCGTTGACGTAAGGCATAAAGGTGGAAACCGGCAGGTTGTGGCCGTCGTGCGCGTTGATGGGCTTCTGGATCTTGTTGACGAAGTCCACCACGTCCTGACGGCTGCCTTCGGCCAGACCGAAGAGCGGCTCATCCTTCGCATCCTTCCAGGAGGCGGGCACTTCGACCTTCACGAAGGCCTTGGCGCCGGCGTCGATGCCGTCGTGGTTCATCTTCACGACGTCCTCGCCCTTCTTCAGGTAGGACTTCGTGGCGGCATCCTTCATGTAGCGGATGGCGTCTTCCTGCGGGATAACGCCGGAGATGACGAAGAAGGCTGCCTGCAGGATGGTGTTCACGCGGCCGCCCAGACCGATCTCCTGGCCGAGCTTGATGGCGTCGATGGTGTAAAGGTTGATGTTATGCTCCGCGATGTAGCGCTTCATCTGGCCGGGCAGATGCTCTTCCAGACCCGCCAGATCCCACGGGCAGTTCAGGAGGAAGTTGCCGCCGTCCACGACTTCCTGCACGATGTTGTACTTGCGGACGTAGGACGGGTTGTGGCAGGCCACGAAGTTCGCCTTGTTGATGTAGTAGGTGGACTTGATGGGGGCGTGGCCGAAGCGCAGGTGGGAAATGGTCAGACCGCCGGACTTCTTGGAGTCGTACTCGAAGTAAGCCTGCACGTACATATCCGTGTGGTCGCCGATGATCTTGATGGAGTTCTTGTTCGCACCGACGGTGCCGTCCGCGCCCAGACCCCAGAACTTGCAGGAAATGGTGGAAGCCGGCTGCGTGTTCGGATCCTCAACGATAGGCAGGGACAGGCCGGTCACGTCGTCTTCGATGCCGATGGTGAACTCTTCCTTATCCTTGTTGCGGAAGATGGCAACGATCTGGCCCGGGGTGGTATCCTTGGAGCCTAAGCCGTAGCGGCCGTGGAAAACGGTCACGTTGTGGAACTTGGTGCCGCGCAGCGCGGTCACGACGTCCATGTACAGCGGTTCGCCCATGGCGCCGGGTTCCTTGGTGCGGTCAAGGACGCTGATCTTCTTAACGGTCTCCGGCAGGGCGGCCAGCAGGTGCTTCTGGCTGAACGGACGGTACAGACGGACCTTGATCAGGCCGACCTTCTCGCCGCGGGCCAGCAGGTAATCGATGGTCTCGTCGATGGTGTCGCAGACGGAACCCATCGCGATGATGACGTGCTCCGCATCCGGAGCGCCGTGATAGTTGAAGAGCTTGTAGTCGGTGCCGAGCTTGGCGTTGACCTTGTTCATGTACTCTTCCACGACGGCCGGGAAGGCGGTGTAAGCCTGGTTGGCCGCTTCACGGACCTGGAAGAAGATATCCGGGTTCTGCGCGGAGCCCATCTGGCAGGGATGCTCGGGGTTTAAGGCGCCGTTGCGGAACTTCTGGACGGCGTCCCAATCCAGCATGTCGGCCAGATCCTTGTAATCCCAGACTTCGATCTTCTGCAGCTCGTGAGAGGTGCGGAAGCCGTCGAAGAAGTTCAGGACCGGAACGCGGCCCTTGATGGCGGCCAGGTGAGCCACCGCGGTCAGGTCCATGACTTCCTGGACGTTGGATTCGCACAGCATAGCGAAACCGGTCTGGCGGCAGGCGTAGACGTCGGAGTGGTCGCCGAAAATGCACAGGGCGTGAGTCGCCAGAGTACGGGCCGCCACGTCGATGACGCAGGGCAGCATCTCGCCGGCGATCTTATACATGTTGGGGATCATTAAAAGCAGGCCCTGGGAAGCCGTATAGGTGGTGGTCAGCGCACCGGATACCAGAGATCCGTGCACCGCACCGGCCGCACCGGCTTCGGACTGCATTTCCATGATTTTGACTTCCTGTCCGAAGATGTTCTTGCGTCCTTCCGTAGCCCAGCTGTCTGCTACCTCAGCCATGGGGGAAGAAGGGGTGATGGGGTAGATGGCCGCAACGTCCGAAAATGCGTAAGACACATGGGACGCAGCAGTATTGCCGTCCATCGTTTTTCTTGCTCTTGCCATAATCAATTGCCTCCTGATAGGATAATAAAAGTGAAATTTGGATTCACAAACTAAACCTTTTATATTATAATCGACCCGGAAATAAAGTCAAGACGGACGAGGTGATTTTCGTCCTTTTATGCTGACTTTTGATAAATATACTTCCTGCCTCGACACGAACTTTTTGAAGACCCGAAATACGCCGAGCGTGTCGGACAAGTTTTTCGAACGATTTAGCGAAGCGACTAGTGAGAGGAAGCGTGGCCCTCGAAGAGGAGCACGCGTTCTCGAAAAACTTCGTTCCGAACGCGAGGCGCTCAGCTCACTTCTATATGAAAGGCACGATATGGCATTTGACGGCATCAGCGTCGCGGCGCTGGTAAAAGAACTAAATGACAAATTAACGGACGGACGCGTGAGCAGGATCGCGCAGCCGGAGACGGACGCCGTTCTTCTGACCGTGAAAAACGGCCGGAACCAGTACCGCCTGCTCCTGTCCGCGAACCCTTCCCTGCCGCTGGCCTACCTGACGGAGACCAATCTTCCCTCTCCGGCCCAGGCCCCCGGCTTTCTGATGCTGCTCCGCAAGCATCTTTCCGGCGGCCGCGTCGTCTCCGTGACACAGCCGGGTCTGGAGCGCGTGATCATCCTGACCGTGGAGCACTACAGCGAGCTGGGCGATCTGGTGCGCCACCGCCTCATCCTGGAGCTCATGGGCAAGCACAGCAACCTGATCCTGGCTGACGAGACCGACACCGTGACGGACGCCATCCGGCGTATCGGCAGCGGGACCAGCAGCGTACGCGAAGTCCTGCCCGGCCGGCCGTACTTTATCCCCAACACGCGGGACAAGCTCTCCCCGCTGGACCTGGATCCCGTCCTTTTCAGGGAGAAGCTGAGGAGTCAGGCGGGGCCCGTGGAAAAAGCCGTAAACGCCGTCCTGACAGGTATCAGCCCGCAGATGGCGCGGGAGCTGATCCTGGCATCCTCCTTAAGCGGGGATGAAAGCGCCGCTTCCCTGGACGAGGCCTGCGCCGCGCGTCTGGAGAGTTCCGTCTTAAGCCTTGCAGAGCGGGTGCGGGAGGGAAAATTTTCCCCGAACATCTATTATCATAACGGTAAGCTTATCGAATACAGCGCTTTTCCCCTCCAGCTCTACGTTTCGGAAGAGGCGGTCCCATACGAGAGCATGAGCGAACTGCTCTCCGACTACTACGCCGAGAAGAATTCCGCTTCGCGGATCAAGCAGAAATCCGCGGACTTAAGGCATATCCTGCATCAGACCATGGAGCGGGATTCCCGCAAGCGCGAGCTGATGGAAAAGCAGTTAAAAGACGCGGAAAAGCGTGACAAGTACAAGCTCTACGGCGAGCTGATCCAGGCCTACGGCTACGGATTAAAGCCCGGCGTGCAGGAGCTGAAGGCGGAGAATTACTATGACGGCGGCAGGGAGATCACGATCCCGCTGGACGGCACCCTGACGCCGCAGGAAAACGCGAAGCATTACTTCGACCGCTACCAGAAGCTGAAGCGCACCTTTGACGCCACGACGGAGCAGCTGCGCGAGACCGACGCGGAGCTGGAATACCTCCGAAGCGTGGAGGCCGCGCTGAACCTGGCGGAGAACGAAGAGGATCTGAACGCCGTCAAGGCCGAGTTGGTGGCCGGCGGCTACATGCGGGCCAAGACCGTCCCCGGGAAAAAAGCACCGAAGGCCCCGAAGACCGCCGCGCCGCTGCATTACGTCTGCAAAGAGGGCTTCGACTATTACGTGGGCAAGAACAACCTGCAGAACGAAGCCGTCACCTTCGAGCTGGCCTCCGGCAGCGACTGGTGGTTTCACGTCAAGGGCATCGCCGGCAGCCACGTGGTCGTCAAGACCGGGATGAAGGAGCTCTCCGACAAAGGCTTCGAGCGGGCCGCCGCCCTGGCCGCCTGGTACTCTTCCGCCCCGAAAGGCGCCAAGACCGAGGTGGACTACACCCGCCGCCGCGAATTAAAAAAGCCCGCCGATTACCGGCCGGGCATGGTGATCTATCATACGAATTATTCGATGGTCATCGAGCCGTCACTGGAAGGCTTAAAGCAGCTGCCTTAGCGCCTATCTCCGGCTCACCTCATATCGGTTTTCATCTTTATCCCGGCAGATCAGCTGAATGCCGGGATATTCCTTTTCCAGCGCTTCCTGTAAGAGGCCGGCCATTGCCAGCGAGCGGTGCTGCCCGCCGGTGCAGCCGAAGCCCACGACCAGGCGGGACTTTCCTTCCTTCCGGTACAGCGGGATCGAAACGCGCAGCAGGTCGAGGATCTTCTCCTTCATCAGCGGGCCGTCCTCCCCCTGCATCACATAATCGCGCACGGCCGGATCGTCGCCGGTCAGGAGCCTGAGTTTTTCATCGTAATAAGGATTCGGCAGGCAGCGCAGGTCGAAGACCAGATCCGCGTCCGCCAGGATCCCGTACTTGAAGCCGAAGGCGACGAATTCGATGTGCATGGTCTCCAGTTCCGCGGGCGCGAAAAGCTTCAGGATGCAGTGCCTCAGATCCTTCGTCTGCAGGCCCGAGGTATCCAGAACGACCTCTGCCATCTTCTTTAAGGGCGCCAGTTCCTCCCGCTCCAGGCTGATCGCTTCGGCTAACGACGCCGCCTTTCCCTGCTGCACCAGCGGATGCAGGCGGCGGGTCTCCTTGTAGCGGCGGCGGATGGTCTCGTCTCCCGCGTCCAGGAACAGGATACGGGTCGTAACGCCCCTCTCGGCCAGGCCGCTGCGGATGACGTCCACGCGGTTGATCAGCAGGTGGCTGCGGATATCCACGGTCACAGCCGTCTTTTCGCGGGCGATGCCGCCGTCATAGTCCGAATCCAGCAGATAGGCCAGCAGATGCGGCGGCAGATTGTCCACGCAGTAATAGCCGACGTCCTCCAGCGTCCGCAGCGCCTGCGTCTTGCCGGCGCCGCTCATCCCCGTTACGATCAGCAGTTCCATAGAATCTCCCTTCCGCCCCGTACGGGCGGCATAGAACAGAAAAGGAGACCCGAAGGTCTCCTTTTCAGATGTTTCCGGTCTTTATTTTCTTAAGAAACCCGGAATATTGATCTCCCGGCGCTGCACGGTGCTGGCAGGGACCTGAACCGGCTGACGGGTATAGGCCGAAGGCGTGGAAGCCGGAGCTTCCTTCTTCTTCTCGGCCGGTTCCGCAGCGGGGCTGCTCACCGGAGCGGCGCTCGGCTTAAAGGCCGGCGCGTTCTTGCCCAGCAGGCCGTCCGTGGAACGGAAGCCGCTGATGGTGGACTTTGCGCTGACCGAGCTGGGGGTCGGTTCGGAAAGACCCGTGGCGATAACGGTGATGCTGGCTTCGTCCTGGATGGTATCGTCGTACATGGCACCGAAGATGATGTTGGCCTCCTCGCCGACCAGCTCGGTGATGTAGTTGGCCGCATCGTAGACTTCCATCAGGCCGATGTCGCCGGACACGTTGATGATGACGTGGGAAGCGCCGACGATATTGGTCTCCAGCAGCGGGCTGGAAGCCGCCATCTTGACGGCCTCGATGGCCTTGTCGTCGCCCTTGGCGCGGCCGATGCCGATGTGGGCAATGCCCTTATCCTGCATAACGGTCTGTACGTCCGCGAAGTCCAGGCTGATCAGAGCCGGCACGTTGATCAGGTCGGTAATGCCCTGAACGGCCTGCTGCAGCACTTCGTCCGCCCGGTGCAGAGCATCCGGCATGGAGGTGCGGCGGTCGATGATCTCCAGCAGCTTGTCGTTGGGGATCACGATCAGCGTATCCACGTTTTCGCGCAGGTTTTCGATGCCGTCCAGCGCGTTCTGCATACGGACCTTGCCTTCAAAACGGAAAGGCTTGGTCACCACGCCGACGGTAAGGATCCCCATATTTTTAGCGATCCTGGCGATGACGGGCGCCGCGCCGGTACCGGTACCGCCGCCCATGCCGCAGGTCACGAACACCATGTCCGCACCCTGGATCGCATTGGCAATCTCTTCTTCACTCTCCTCGGCGGCCTTCATGCCGATCTCCGGCTTTGCGCCGGCACCGAGGCCTTTCGTCAGCTTCTCACCGATCTGAAGCGCGGTCGGCGCCTTGCAGGTCTGCAGATCCTGACGGTCCGTATTGATTCCGATGAATTCAACACCCTCAACGTTGCTCTCGATCATGCGGTTGATGGTGTTATTTCCGGCGCCGCCTACGCCGATGACGATGATCTTGGCAGCGCTTTCCGTGTCATTCACCTTTATTTCCAACATTCCCCTGTTACCTCCCGAATGTCTTTTTTACTTTTTCCCAAAGAGTCCCCGGCGCGGCGTTGGCGCCTGCGGGCATAAAGTAAGAGTGTAATTTAGTATATGAGATTTTCGGGAAAGAAGCAAGTACTCTTCCCAATTTTTTTTATTTTTCTTTGAAAACATAGTTGGGGCGCGCCGCGCCGGACTGGTAGCTGTCCAGATACAGCGTTCCTTTGCGGCCCTCCAGCTCCGGCAGGATATCCTCCATGGCGTAGAGCTTTCCCTCCATGTTCTCCGACTCTCCCAGATAGACCGCGAGCTCGCCGAACTCCAGCTGCACGGCGCTGTTTTTGAAGCGGATGCCTTCGCAGATCGAGCCCAGCAGAACGGTCTTCCCGTTCCAGCTGATGGTCTCCCGGTTGAGGAACTGGTTCAGCGTCAGGATCGTGTGCAGGATGCCGCTGTCCGAGACCGGCAGGACCTCGCCCTTGACCGCGTGCTCCACCGGCAGGCCGCGCACCTCGTAGAGGCCGTCCAGCTTCTGCGTACCGATCTCCACCAGGACGCCGTCCCAGTCGAAGTACAGGTAGTAGTTCTGGAAGCGGATGCAGCCGGCCAGGCTTTTTTCGTACAGATGCACCGTGATGCTCCTCTCCGCCCCGAAGACCAGATCGTAGCGGGCCAGGAACGGGATCTCCTTGTGGCGCGTAAACAGCTCCTTCAGCCTTGCCGGATAGTATTTCGGCGAGTCGGTGCCGAAGATCAGCTCCTTCAGCTCGGCCTCCGTATAGACGCTGTCTCCGTCGAAGCGGATCGATTTTACAGGCAGCAAAGCAAAGACCGCCAGTGCGGCCAGAACCAGCGCCAGCAGGATCAGGATCCATTTCTTCACTGCTTTTTCCTCAGGGTATTGCCGCGCCCGACGCTGATCACCATCCCGATCTCCGCCAGCAGGAAGGCCGAGGAGGTGCCGCCGTAGCTGATGAACGGCAGGGAGATTCCGGTATTCGGAAAGATATTCGTCACGACGCCGATGTGGAAAACGGCCTGCACCGCGATCTGCGTCATAACGCCTATGACGAGCAGAGAGCCGAAAACGTCCTGCGCCTTTCCCGCGATATTCCCCATGCGGAACAGCATGAAAATATACAGCAGGATCAGCGCCAGGGCGCCGAACAGTCCCAGCTCCTCACACAGGATCGAAAAGATCATATCGTTGGAGGCCTCCGGCACGAAGCCCAGCTTCTGGGTCCCGCCGCCCAGGCCCTTGCCGAAGACGCCGCCGGAGCCGATGGCATACAGCCCCTGCAGCACCTGATAGCCGTCGCCCTGCGCGTCGTAGGTCGGATCGTTCCACACGTAGAGCCGGCGCACCTGATACTCGTGCAGCGGCGTATGCTCCACGAGCCAGTCGCCGACCTTCATCAGGCGGTCCAGGCTCATGAACTTCATCAGCAGTATGCCGACGGCCGCCGCGATGATCAGGAAGATCATCACCGCCGAAAGCGTTTTGTTGTCGTTGACCAGCAGGATCATGACGAGCGGGATCGCCAGGATGATAACGGCGGAGCTTAAGTCGTTGCTGAAGACCAGTGCCGTCGGGATCAGGGCAAATACCAGGAGCGAGAGCCACAGCTTCCAGCCCCGGTATTCCCGTCCGAAGGCAAAGATCAGATAGGCCGAGACCAGGATGACCGCGATCTTGACCACCTCGGCGCTCTGGAAGGTCACGCCGAAGAGATTGATCCAGCGGGTCCGGCCGCCGGCGGTATGGCCCAGCGAAGTATAGTTGGTCAGGACCATCAGGACGATCGCGGCCGCGTAGGCCGGGATCACCGCCCATTTCAGCAGCCGGTACGGGACGAAAGCCAGGATCAGCAGGCCGGCGATGCCGACCAGGTCGCTGATCAGCTGCCGCTTGAAATAATAGCTGCCGCCCAGGCCCTTCATCTCAGCCGTATAATAGCTGGCACTGTAAACCATGATCAGTCCGAAAACGCACAAAAACAGCGTGACAAACAGCAGGCTGATGTCAAACGAGTATTTCTGGTTCTGTTCCTGCAGATTCAGACGGCTGACCTTCACTCTTTTTCTTCCCTCGCTAAACGCTTGAATTCCTCACCCCGGATCTCGAAGTTCGGATACATGTCCCAGCTGGCGCAGGCCGGGGACAGAAGCACCGTATCGCCGGCCAGGGCCAGATCCGATGCCGCGCGGACCGCCTCCGCCAGCGTCCCGACGTGCGTGACCGGCAGCGGATACACCCGCTGGATGCAGTCGTCGATATCCTGCGCCGTCGTGCCCAGGACGACCACGGCTCTTACCTTGCCGCGGAAGCTTTCCACCATCTCGGTGTAGTCCGCGTGACGGTCGAAGCCGCCGGCGATCAGCACCACGGGCGGCGTCACCACCTCCATGGCCTTCACCACGGAATCCGGGTTGGTCGCCTTGGAATCGTTGTAATACCTGATGCCGCGCTTCGTGCAGACGTATTCCATGCGGTGCGCCACCGCCGTAAAGCTTAACACCTGACGGCGTATGATGTCAACTGGTGCGCCTAAAGCGGCGGCCGTCACCACGCCGGTCATCACGTTTTCGTAGTTGTGCATGCCGAGCAGCTGGATCTTGTCCGTGGGGCAGATCTCCCACTCCTGCCCGTTCATGCGCAGGACGATCATGCGGCCGCGCAGGAAGCAGCCCTCCTCCAGCTCCTGATGCGAGCTGAAGCGGTACGTGCGGGCTTTGGTGAGGGAGGGGATGTCCGCCAGCCAGGGATCGTCGCCGTTGAAGACCACGAACTGCTCCGGAGACATCTTCAGGCACAGCTTTTTCTTTAAAGCCACGTAGTTTTCCATCGTGCCGTGCCGGTCCAGATGGTCCGCCCGGATGTTCGTCACGACCAGAAAGTCGGGGACCAGGTCGTCGGTGGTCTCCAGCTGGAAGCTGGACATTTCGATGACCGTCAGCGACTTCTCATTCGTTTTCAGTACGTATTCGGAATACGGCCGGCCGATATTGCCCACCGTGTAGGTCTCGGGATTGACCGCTTCCATGATGTGCCCGATCAGCGTGGTCGTCGTGGTCTTGCCGTTGGTCCCGGTCACGACGCCCACCGTGCCGTGCGAGAAATGGTAGGCCAGGGAGATCTCGGAAAGGAGCGGCACGCCCGCCGCCTTCAGCTGCTTCACGAAGGGCCTGTCCAGCCAGATGCCCGGGCTCATCACGCAGAAGCGGACCCGGCGGATGACGTCTTCGGGCAGTTCGCCCAGCACGACCTCGAAGTCGCGCCGGCCCAGTTTATCGTAAACTTTCTGTAGATTGACATTCGGATTGCTGTCGTACAGGATCGGGGTATAGCCCTGCCCCAGAATCAGGCCCAGGCCGTTGGTCCCGCTGATCCCCGCGCCGGCCACGAGCACCGGCTCATCTTTTCTCCAGTCCATGTTTCCCCCCTATGCCAGGAAATAAGCCAGCACGCAGCACCAGAAGGTGACGGTCGTAAAGACGATCACGATCCGCGGCTCGGACCAGCCGCCCAGCTCAAAATGATGATGGATCGGCGTCATGCGGAAGAAGCGCTTCCCATGCGTCGCCTTGAAATAATAGCGCTGAATGATCACGGAAACGCTTTCCGCGAAGTAGATAAAGCCGGCGATCAGGATCATCAGGGGCTGCCGCATCGTGATGAAGGCTGCGGCGAGAAAGCCGCCCAGCGCCAGCGAGCCGGTATCCCCCATAAAGAGCTTTGCCGGATAGGTGTTGAAAAGCAGATACGCCAGCAGCGCGCCGCCGGCAGCCAGGCAGATGCTTTCCAGGCCGGCGCCGTATTTCAGCGAAAGCAGGGCCAGGAACAGCACTTCCACGCCGGTCACGCTGGCGCAGAGGCCGTCCAGCCCATCGTTTAAGTTGACGCCGTTATCCGTGCCCAGGAACATCAGGAAAAACAGGACCAGGTACAGCCACCAGGGCATCGTCCATTCTCTGCCGCTCACAGGCAGGATGATCTTCGTCGGTTCGGTCACGAAGATCATGCGGTACGCAAAGAAAAGAGCCCCGACCGCGATCTGTCCGAACAGCTTCTGCAGCGGCGTCAGGCCCTCGTTTTTCTTTTTTACGATCTCCAGGAAATCATCGGCGAAGCCGACGGCGCCGCAGCCAAGCATGACCAACAGGACCGGCAGGATCTCCGGATGGGAAGACAGAAGAAAAGCGCTGACAAGCGTGATGGAGACGATAAAGGCCAGCCCGCCCATGGTCGGCGTGCCGGCTTTCTTTAAGTGCCCCTGCGGGCCGTCCTCCCGGATCACCTGTCCGAATTTCAGTTTCTGCAGCAGCGGAATGAGGACCGGCGTCAAAACCAGCCCCAGCGCAAACGCCGCGATGCCTGCCCACAAAAAGTCCTTCATGATCCACGTCCCCCGATCGTGCTTCGTGTGTCGTTTTCTGTATTACTGTGCTTTCGGGATCCCCAGGTATTCCAGGATCTCCTTCATAATGCTGACTTCCAGATTGATGGCTTCCCAGTTGACGGAGGTCTTCGGGTCGTCGATGACCACGTAGACCAGAAGCGTGGGATGCTCTGCCGGCACGAAGGCCATAAAGGAGACCACGTATTTGTTCTCTTCGATGGGATATTTGTTCGCCGTGCCGGTCTTGCCGCCGATATCATAGCCGTCGATATTGCCGACGCCGCGGGCGACGGTATGCATGGCCGCCGTTGTCAGGAACTCGGAGGTCTCCTCCGTCACCGGTTTGCGGACCAG
>JAEEUR010000058.1 GCA_016290595.1 Lachnospiraceae bacterium
CAGCGCTTCCGCGATCTTCCCCGTGAACAGGGAGGCGTTCTTCAGGGACAGCCAGACGTGCTCGTCGCGCTCTTCTTCGCCGTGTTCATGCGCGGCGTCATGGTCTTCGTGATCCTCCGCCTGCATGCCTTCCTTCTCTTCTTCGGCCAGCGCCTTTTCGCCTAAGATCTCCATGAGGTTCAGAGCTTTGCGGTTCTCGTTTTTGCTGTTTTTTAAAGCGTCCGCCACCCAGCCGTCGGATTCGCCGCCCACGTAGATAAAGAGGTCGCAGGACGCGATCTTCACCATGTCCTCCGCGGTCGGCTGGTAGCTGTGCAGATCCACGCCGGTATCCTGCAGGAAGCTCAGCTCCACGTCCGCCTCGTCGCCGACGACGTTCCGGGCCCAGTCGTAAAGCGGGAAGGTGGTGGTCACGATGCGCAGCTTCTTCGTACCCGGCTGCGCGCCGCAGGCGGAAAGCGCCAGCAGCGTGACGGCCAGCAGGGCGCCTGAAAGCCATCCTATGATCTGCGGCCTGATGCCGCGTTTATTCTTTTTCATGCTTTGCCCTCATCCTTTCGCGGATCTGGCAGGCCTCGCAGGTGCCGTACAGGACCGTATCGACGGTGTCCACCGCGAATTTTTCATGCTCCGCCAGGATGCGGATCAGCTGGTCCGCGTCCGTCTTGTCCATATGGTAGGTCGCGCCGCAGGTCTTGCACAGGAGGTGCAGATGCGTCCGGCACGCTTCCGTGTCCGTGTATTGATAGTAGGCTTCCCGGCCGCCGCCGCGTGAAACGCGCCGGATCCGGCCCTCCTCCTCCAGCGCCGCCAGATTGCGGTAGACCGCGCTGACGCTGATGGACTGATCCGCCAGCGCCTTCGCAATATCCGCCGCAGACAAGCTTTCGTCCGGATGGTCCTCCAGGAACGTGAGCAGGATACGCCTTTGTTTGGTGATATAAGCCGCCATGGGTCTTCCTTTCCGGCCGCGCGTACATAACAAAAAACGCGAACCGTTCGCAAATTAATCTACACCCTTTGGGGCGCTTTGTCAAGCGATTTGCGAATTATTCGCGTTTTTATATATAAAAGCCGAGCGAGCCGGACAATACTTTTCGAGCACATTGCGAACGCACCGTGCGAGAAAAGTTTTGGTCCGGGCGCGACACAATTCCATCTATTCCTGATATATCCGCATGGCCTCCTCAAAGGCCATGGCCCGGAACTCCTTCTGTCCCTTCTCCGTCCGGAAGCGGTCCGGATCCCAGTGCATCACCGTATTGGCCAGCGCCGTCGCCTGAAAGTCCTCCTGCATCAGGCCCAGCAGCGCCGCAACGTCCTTCTCCGCCATATGGCGCTCCCGGAGCTGCGCCGCCAGCCTCGCCCGCGCCGGCGAAAGCTTCGGCTCCGCCGCTTTCCGGGCGGCCGCTTCGGCACGCTCCGCTTCTTCCCGCTTCTTTTCCTCTTCCGCGCGGATCAGCGCCTCCCGGTGTTCCTCGAAAAAGCGGTGATAGGTCTGCACGCCGTCCAGGCGGTGCCAGTCGCACTCCCTGACGGGCGCCGCGTCCATGTCGTAGACCTTCGCTCCCGGAATCGCGAGCAGGAAAGGCGAATGCGTGGCGACGATCAGCTGGCAGCCGAAGAAGCGCGCCGACTCGAAAAGCAGCTGCGCCAGATCCTGCTGCCGGCCGGGCGCCAGCGAATTTTCCGGCTCATCCAGGAAGTACAGGCCGTTGTCTTTGATGTTGTTGGCGAAATAGCGGTAGCCGCTCTCGCCGTTCGAGTACTCGCGCACGTTGTCCGGCAGCGTGCGGCGCACGAACTGGGACATGGTTTTGGAGTTGGCCAGGAGCGAGGCCCGCACCTCCTCCAGATCGTCAAGGGAGGAGAAATGCTTCGGCTTCTTCTGATATTTGAAAAAGTCCTCGAAGCGTTCGTCCCGCTTGCGGTCGATCCCCTCGTTGAGGCTGCGCAGGTCCAGCATATAGTCGAAGACGTCGTCGCTGGTGATGATCTGGCAGATCTGAGGCTTGCCGCTCATCTCCGATTCGCAGTAAGTCAGATATTCTTCAAAGAAATTGCTGCGGTTGTACGGGGCCATGCGCACGGCGCCGAGCTTCTCCGCCATCACGTTCAAAAGCGTGGTCTTGCCGGAGCCGTTGCCGCCGTAAAGGATGGTCACGTCCGAAAAAGACAGCTTATCGATCCCTTTGTCCGGCAGGAGCGTGAAGGGATAATAGCTGTCGTAGCAGCGCAGCTTCTGACGGCGGAAGAACTCGTCCTCCGCGCCGCGCGATGCAAAATAGAACGTCTGAAGATAGTGCATCGCTTATTCTACGAAGCTGTGCACGGCGCCGATCATACCGGCGTCGTTGTGATGGGCGGCCGGGACCATTTTCAGCTTCTCCGCAAAGACCGGCATCAGATCCGCCCGGACTTTATCCTCCAGCGGCCGGATCAGCAGTTCTTCCTGCGCGCTAACGCCGCCGCCGATCACGACGATCTCCGGGTCGAAGATGTAGATCAGGTCGATGATGCCGACGGAGATGTCGCCGATCCATTCCTGCAGCAGGCCCCGCGCGGTCTCGTTGCCCAGGGCGGCCGCCTCAAAGATCTTTTTCCCGTTCAGGCCGTCGTCCGGCACCGGCAGACCCGCCGCGCGGAAGCGTTCTTCGGCCTTTAGGACCAGCGCCTTGGTGGCGCCGTAGAATTCGAAAGTCCCGCGGTTGCCGCAGGGCGTCACGGGGCCGTCCTTTTTCACGGTGATGTGCCCCACCTCGCCGGCATAGCCGTGGGCGCCCTCCAGGATCTTCCCGTTCACGATGATCCCGCCGCCGATGCCAGTCCCCAGCGTCAGGATCAGGGCGTTGTCGCAGCCCTTCGCGCTGCCGGTCCAGTATTCGGCCACGGCCACGCTGTTCGCGTCGTTGATCACGCGGGTCTCCAGACCGAAGAGGGCTTCAAATTCCTGCTTTAATTCCGAGCCCTGATAGTTCGGGATATGCCCCGCCGCGCCGGCTACCCGGCCGCGCAGTTTATCGATCATGCCGGTCGTGGAGATGCCGATCCCGCAGATCCCGAGCGCGGCTGCCGCGCTCTGAGGGGACACCGCCCCCGCCTGCGTTTCATCCGCAAGCGTGCACACGAAGTCCGCCGCGCCTTTCAGCGCGGTCTGCATGAGCGGGGTCTCATAATTGTCGAAATTGGCGGAAACCTCCGTCTTTTTCAGGACTATGCCCTCGTCCGTCACGATCCCGATCTTCACCTCGGTCCCGCCGATATCAACTGCCAGAAATTTCATACTGTTTTATCTCCTTTAAAGCGGTTTCGCTTCATGGTATTCCAGGCCCTGGTCGAATTTCACTTCCTTCGGAGGCTGCTCCAGAAGCTCCGGATGCGAGATGTAGCGCCGCATCGCGTTGAAGAAGCGGGCGTAGTGTGCGCCGGAGCAGATGCGCTCGTCCGCCGTGATGCCCAGCGGCATATAGCGTTTCATCACGGTCTGGCCCTTTTCGACCTCGGCGACCCGTTCGGGGATGCCGATACTGAAGAAGAGGCTCACGTCGCCCCAGTTGTACAGATGGTGATTCACGTCGTGCAGGCCGATGGAAGCCAGATTGGTCACGTACATGCCCACGTAGAAGGGCAGCTCCTCGACCAGCGCCTTCGGCGCGATGCCGAAGCGGTCCAGCCACCGGACCAGCCCGACCGTCACGGTCGCCAGGCCGGGCACCGCAAAGAGGCCGCCCAGCAGCTTGTCCACGAAGGTCTTCTCCTCCGTCTGACGGTTTTTCGCGATGGCGGCGTTCATGCGCTCGCCGACGTCGAACAGCGTGTCCGTCAGGTCGAATTTGATCTTGACGACCGCCTCGCCCGCCTCGATGTCCTGCGGGTCGCGCAGGATCGTAAAGGCGACCGAGCAGTTGTTCCGCGCAAAGAGCTGCTTGTTCATGATGAAGCGGTTGACCTGCGGATTCTCGCTGATCGCGCGCACGTAGGACGCGATCAGGACCTGCATGTGGGTGACCTTCCGGCCGGTCTCCGCCTTCACTTTCCGGATGTAGGCCGACAGCGCGTCCAGGTCCACCTTATGTTTTAAAAAGACCTGCGCGTCGCAGCGCATCGGCATCACGTAGCCCGTGATCTGAATGACCGGGTCGATCCCCTTCACTCTCCGTCCGTCCGGACGTCTGCCAAACATCGTTTCTCTCCTTCTTCCGGTATATTCTCAGCGGATGATGCGGTGCACCAGCACGGGCCGGGCTACCTTCTTTTTCGAGAAGCTCAGCGCGCCCGCGTACAGGGCGGCCGCCCCGTCCAGGGTCTCCTCCTTCTCGCTGTACAGGGTCGCCAGCACGTCGCCCTTTTTCACCTTGTCGCCGATCTTCGCCTCCAGGATGATGCCTGCCGACATATCGAGCACGTCCGCCTTGGTCTTGCGGCCGGCGCCCAGGTTGCAGGCGGCGTTGCCGATGGCTTCCGTGTCCATGGCGGCCAGATATCCGCTCTCTTCTGCTATAACCTCGCAGCTGAAGGCCGCCGCCGGGAAGAGGGACGGATCCTCCACGTAGCAGACGTCGCCGCCCTGCGCCGCGATCCATTCCTTAAACTTCTCGTAGGCCGCGCCGCTCTCCAGCGTCTCCTTCGCGAGAGCCAGCCCTTCTTCGGGCGTCATCTCCAGCGAAAGCGAAATCATTTCGCCGGCCAGCGCCAGGCAGACTTCCTTCAGATCGCCTTCCAGCTCGCCTTTTAAGACCGCCAGCGCTTCCTTTACCTCCAGCGCGTTGCCGACCGCGCGGCCCAGCGGTTCGCTCATATCCGTGATGAGGGCGGACATGTTGCGGCCGCAGGCCCGGCCGATGGTGACCATCTTTTTCGCCAGGATCTCGGCATCCTCCACGGTCTTCATGAAGGCGCCGCTGCCCACGGTCACGTCCAGCACGATGGAATGCGCCCCCGCCGCCAGCTTTTTCGACATGATGCTGGAGACGATGAGCGGGATGGAATCCACGGTGCCGGTCACGTCGCGCAGGGCGTAGAGCTTCTTGTCCGCCGGCGCGAGCTCGCCGCTCTGGCCGATGACGCAGACGCCGACTTCCCGCGAGATGCGGCGGAATTCCTCCTCCGGCAGCTCGGTGCGGTAGCCGGGAATCGACTCCAGCTTATCCACGGTGCCGCCGGTATGCCCCAGCCCGCGGCCGGACATCTTGGCGACCTTCGCCCCGCAGGCGGCCGCCAACGGCGCCAGGATCAGGGTCGTCTTGTCGCCGACGCCGCCGGTGGAGTGCTTGTCCACGGACAGCGTGCCGAACTCGGACAGATCGATCATATCGCCGGAATGCGCCATCAGATCCGTTAAAGCCGCGATCTCCTCGTCATTCATGCCTTTTAAGAGGATGGCCATGCAGAGCGCGCTGGTCTGATAGTCCGGGATGCTGCCGTCGGTGACGCCGCTCACGAAGAAATCCAGCTCTTCGCGCGTTAAGGCGCCGCCGTATTTTTTCTTGTTGATGAGATCCACCATGCGCATGGGGGAGTCCTCCTCTTCTTTCGTAAGGGCCGATGCCCGGCCGCCTGGGGACGGGTCCTTCCGGCCCTGTTTCAGTATTCGCTCAGGTCGAACTGCAGGGGCAGGATCTGGGCGAGAGTGTATTCTTTCGGTTCTCCGTCCTCGCCGTGCAGCAGGATGCGGAAGGCGGGTTCGCAGAACTCCGTCATGACCTGCCGGCAGATGCCGCAGGGCGGGGCGGGCTTCGACGGCGCTTCGCCTTCCTTCGCGCCGCAGATAGCGATGGCTTCAAAGTCCTTATCGCCGGCGCTGACGGCCTTGAAGATGGCGGTCCGCTCGGCGCAGTTGGTGGCGCCGAAGGACTGGTTTTCGATGTTGCAGCCCAGGTAGACCTTGCCGCTCTTCGTTAAAAGCGCGGCGCCCACCGCGAAGTGCGAGTAGGGGCAATAGGCCCGCTTGCGCGCCTCCAGGGCAAGTTCGTATAAACGCTTGTTGCTGACCATAGTATTAGCCCTGTTCCTTTGCGATTTTGACCAGGCGGCTGGTGCCCAGACGGGACGCGCCGAGCTTGATGAAATCCTCGGCGTCCTTTAAGTTTGCGATGCCGCCGGCCGCCTTGATCTGCACCTTCGGGCCTACGTTCTCTGCGAACAGCGCCACGTCCTCGCGGGTCGCGCCGCCGGTGGAAAAGCCCGTCGAAGTCTTGATGAAATCCGCGCCGGCCTTCGTGACCACCTTGCACATCTCGATCTTCTCTTCCTTCGTGAGCAGGCAGGTCTCGATGATGACCTTCAGGATCCGGCCGCGGCAGGCCTCCTTGATGGCCTCGATCTCCTTCTGAACATCCTTGTAGCGGCCTTCCTTGACCCAGCCGATGTTGATGACCATGTCGATCTCATCCGCGCCGTTCGCGACGGCGTCCGTGGTCTCGAAGACCTTGGACGCGGTAGTCATGCTGCCGTTCGGGAAGCCGATGACCGTGCAGACGGCCAGGCGCTCGCCCACGTAGTCCTTCGCCTGCTTCACGAAGCAGGGAGAAATGCAGACGGAGGCGGTATGATACCTGATGCCGTCGTCGCAGAGAGCCTTGATCTGTTCCCAGGTGGATTCCTGCTTCAACAGGGTGTGGTCGCAGGTCGATAAAATCTGTTCCAGGCTGATTTCACTCATGATAATGGATTCCTTTCTATATCTCCGATTCCTTGATCTCCAGCTTGCCGATGGCAGCCATTTCCTTCACCAGCTTTCCGGCCCGGGAAGGATCGCCGCCCTCACGCAGCGCATTCCGCAGGGATTCCTTACGCAGGCGCTGCAGGTTTTCGCTTAAGATCCTGCTGCGCTCTGCGAAGGAAAGATCCTCGTTTAAGGTCCGGGTAAAGACCGTCGCCGCCAGCTTGCTGGCCGCCTCGTCTTCCACGAAGCGGCTGACCAGCGCGGCCGGCTGCAGGGTCTTTTTCTTTTCTTTTTCTTCCAGAATGACGCGGTACAGCGTCCGGTAGATGCCGGCCGGCACGTTTTCTTCCTGCACCTCCGGCATATCCTCCTCGCGCAGGAGCGTTCGGATCCGCTCCGGCTCCGCCGGCGAGAGGGCCGCCCAGGCGAGTAGCATCTGCGCGGCGGCGAGCAGGCCGGCCGGGCCCTTCGTCCCGCGAGGCGCGGCGCCCTGCATCAGGGTCTCCGGATCCGGCTCCGTGATCTCCTCCGTATAGCGGCGGTTGCCGACGGCGTTGACCAGGCCTTTTAAGTGCTCCTCCGGGATCTTATGGCGCTTGCAGACCGCCTCGATATAGTTTTCCCGCTCCAGCGCCTCCGTGAAGACCGTCAGCTCCTCCGCGAGCTTCCGCTGGAAGGCGGTGCGGCCGGCCGGATCCTCCAGCTTGTACTGGCTGCGCCAGACGTCCGACTGGAAGAGGAAGGCGTTCTGCGCCCCCTCGATGCGCTTTTCGAAGGCTTCGGCGCCTTCGTGGACGATGAATTCGTCCGGGTCCTTGTACGGCCGCATGTCCAGGCGGCGGCATTCGATGCCGGCCGAGCGCAGGATGGGGATGCCGCGCATGGCGGCGTTGACGCCGGCGGCGTCGCTGTCGTAGCAGAGGATGACGGGTTTGCCCAGACGCCGGAACAGCTGGGCGTGGCCGCCGGTCAGGGCCGTGCCGAGCGTTGCGACCGCACAGTCAAAGCCCGCCTGATGCAGGGCGATGACGTCCATGTACCCTTCGCAGAGCAAAAAGTACGGGCGGCGGCTGGCGCGGGCCAGATTCAGGCCGTAGAGGTTGCGGCTCTTGTCGAAGACGGGCGTCTCCGTGGAGTTTAAGTATTTCGGCAGCTCGCGGCCGTCCGCACGCCTGGCGCCGCTCAGGATCCGCCCGCCGAAGCCGATGACCCGGTTCGAGCGGTCCATGATGGGGAACATCACGCGTTCGCGGAAGAAGTCCTTTGCGCCGCCGTCCTCGTAGAAGCGGGCGAGCGACAGGGCCTTCAGTTCCTCGTCGCCGTAGCCTTTTTTCCGCAGGTAGCGGACCAGGCCGTCCGCGTTCGCGCCGGCATAGCCCAGGCCGAAGCGCCGCAGGGTCTCCTCCGAGAGGCCGCGCCGGGTGAAGTAATCCAGTCCGGCCTTTCCCGCGGGATCCCGCAGCTGGTAGTAATAATATTTTGCCGCCTCGCCGTTCAGGCTGAAGTAGCGCTGACGGGTCCGTTCCTGCTTCTTTTCGTCCTCGCTCATCTCCCGCTCGGGCAGCGTGATGCCGGCGCGGCCCGCGAGCTCGGTCATGGCGTCCTGGAAACTGACGTTGTCGTAGTTCATCAGGAAGGTGATGACGTTGCCGCCGGCGCCGCAGCCGAAGCAGTAGTACATCTGTTTGTTCGGGGAGACGCTGAAGGAGGGGGTGTTTTCATTGTGAAAAGGGCAGCACGCAAAATAGTTGGCGCCTTTGCGCGTCAGCTTGATGCGTGCGCCGATGACCGCGACGATATCGCTGCGGCTTCGCACTTCCTCGATCAGTTCTTCGGAGTACAGGGGCATAAACCAATATTCCTCTTGTCGCCTCGCGCCCGGACGAAAACTTTTCTCACTAGTCGCTTTGCTAAATCGTTCGAAAAGTATTGTCCGGCTCGCTCGGCGAATCACGCTAGCTCTCACTAGTCGCTTCGCTGAATCGTTCGAAAAACTTGTCCGGCCCGCTCGACGCGAAATTGTTACGTCATCGTCCAGGGGCGGGGTAAAAACAGTTCTTTGTATTTCTCGATCGCGTAGGCGTCGGTCATGCCCGCGATATAGTCGCAGACCGCGCGGCTCCAGGACTCGTTGTAGATCCAGACCGCTTCGACGTATTCGTGCGGCAGCTCCTGGTCGTGCACGATGTAGTAGCCGTAGAGCGTCCGCAGCAGGTCCTGGGCCTTGCCTTCCTCCGACTTGGCGATGCTGTGCAGGTAAACGTGGTTGAACATGAAGCTCCTCAGGCCGGTGACCGCGTCCTTGATGCGCGGCGCCATCTCGACCTGCGGCTTGTCGATGCTGTAGTCGATGATGCCGTGCACCATCGTATCCAGCCGCTCGCGTACGGAATGACCCAGCACCGCGGTGAATTCGCGGGGCAGCATCTCCTCGGTGAGCAGCCCGGCCCGCATCGCGTCGTCGATATCGTGGTTGATATAGGCGATCTTGTCGCAGAGCTGCACGACCTTGCCTTCCAGCGTCATGGGCTTGCCGTCTACGCGGTGCTGCAGGATGCCGTCGCGGACTTCCTTTGTCAGGTTCAGGCCCCGGCCGTCCTTCTCCAGGCGCTCCACCACGCGGATGCCCTGATCGTAGTGGTTGAAGCCTTCGGGACAGAGCTCGTTCAGGACGCGCTCGCCGGCGTGGCCGAAGGGGGTGTGGCCCAGATCGTGCCCCAGCGCAATCGCCTCGGTCAGGTCCTCGTTCAGACGGAGCGCCCGCGCCACGGTCCGCGCGATCTGCTGTACCTCCAGCGTGTGCGTGAGGCGCGTGCGGTAATGCGCGCCCTGCGGCGCCAGGAAGACCTGCGTCTTATCCTTGAGGCGCCGGAACGCCTTCGAATGCAGGATCCGGTCGCGGTCCTGCTGGTAGCAGGTGCGCAAGGGGCAGGGATCGTCCTCCCGGTCCCGGCCGAGCGAATTTTTGCTTAAGGCCGCGTACGGGCTTAAGATCTTCTCTTCGATGGCTTCGGTCTGCTCGCGGATCGTCATTTGCCTTCCACCCTCGTATCCAGGAAGTGAAGCACGTCGCGGTAGACGTCCTCACGGTCATGCTCGTTCAGGACTTCGTGCATATCGTCCTTGTAGAAGATCACGTCCACGTCGGTGAGTCCCCAGGCCTTGTAGCGGTTGTAGCACTTTAAGACGCCTTTGGACATGTCGCCGACCGGATCCTTCATGCCGGAGATCAGCAGCACGGGCAGATCCTTCGGCATGCGGTCCTTGTCCTTTTCCAGCGCCAGCTGCTCCAGCAGGCGGAAGAAATCCGCATAGGCGCCGACGGTAAAGGTGTTGCCGCACAGCGGGTCCGCGCGGTAGATATCCACGACCTCCTGCCGCGTGCAGAGCCATTTTTCCAGCGGCTGGCTGCCCAGCGCCATTTTTTCGATCAGCTGGCTGCGGTAATGGTCGCCTTTGATGAGCGCCATGGTCTTGGCGAGGCGCTTGCCGAAATGGACCAGCAGATACGGCTTCTGACCGGTCCCGCTTAAGATCAGGCCGGCCAGCTCGCGCGGATAGACCATGGCATAGCGTCTGGCGAAGAAGGAGCCCATGCTGTGGCCGAGCATGAAGACCGGCTTGTCCGGGAATTCCTTCTTGGCGCGGAGCGTGAAGGCGTGCATGTCGCGCAGCACGCACTGGGTGCCTTTCTCCTTGGCGAAATAGCTCAGCTCCTCTTCCGAGGTGATGGACTTTCCGTGGCCAAGATGATCGTGCCCGATCACGGCGTAGCCGTTGTCGTTCAGGAACTGCGCGACCTCCTCGTAGCGGGCGATATGTCCTTCCATACCGTGTACGATCTGAACGACGGCCTTCGGCGTTCCCGCCGGCGTCCAGATGAAGCCGCGAAGCTGTGTTTTTTCGTCCGAAGACGGGATAAAGATTTCAGTACGCATATTTCTCCTTTCCTGCCTTCCCCTTGAGGGGAAGGTGCCTGCGGAGCAGGCGGACGAGGTGTTTTCTATCCATTTCAGGATCTCCGGCAGGATGGACCGCAGGGCCCGTCCCCGGTGCGAAATGGCGTTTTTCTCTTCTTCCTTTAATTCAGCCATGGTGCAGCCGCGCTCCGGCAGGTAAAAGAGCGGATCGTAGCCGAAGCCGCCGCCTCCCGCCGTCTCGTGCGCCACCCGGCCGTTCACGCGGCCCTCGGCGGTCTTTTCCACGGGTTTTCCGTCCGCGCCCGGATAGACGAAGGCCATGACGCAGCGGAAATCCGCACCGCGTTTCTCCTCCGGCAGGCCTTCGACCTTCGCGATGATGGCCGCGTTTTTCACGTCGTAGGAGGTCTCCTCGCCCATGAAGCGCGAGGAATAGATGCCCGGACCGCCGTCTAAAGCATCCACCTCCAGGCCGGAATCGTCCGCCAGAGCGGCCCGGCCGGTGACCTCACAGACCCGGCGCGCCTTGATCAGGGCATTCTCCGTAAAAGAAGTGCCGTTCTCCTCTATTTCCTCCGTCCAGCCGACGTCCGACAGGGTCAGGACCTCCACCGGCTGGCCTTCCAGAAGCTCCCGGATCTCCCGGGCCTTGTGAGCGTTGTGACTTGCCAAAATGATCTGCTGCATATTCATCTCCTGCCCTCCCCCGGACGCGGGGGAGGCGAAGGGTCACCGCTTCGGCGGCTTCGGCCCCTGAAATTCGTAAAAGTAAGTCTTCAGCATCCCGTTGTAGATCTTCCGGTTCCGGTCCGCCTTCCGCCCGAAGGCCGCCTCCACCCCGTCGAACGAGGTGATGACGTAGGCCGACCAGGAATCCAGCGCCTGAAAGCGCTCGCCCAGCGTTTTGTACAGCGGCATCAGCGCCGCCTTTTCCTCCAGGCGTTCGCCGTAGGGCGGGTTCGTCAGGATGAAGCCGTACTTCTTACTGTGGCTTAAGTCCTTCACGTCCCGCACCTGGAAATGGATCAGATGATCCACCCCGGCCAGACGGGCGTTGTCCCGCGCCGCGCGGATCACGTCCTCGTCGATATCGTAGGCCTGGATATCCGTCTCCACGTTCCGGTCCTCGCCTTCCTTCAGCTCCGCGCGCCACTCCTCCCAGCTTTTCTCCGGGAAAAGATGCGGCCAGGTCTCGGCGGTAAAGTTTCGGGAAATGCCCGGCGCGATATGCGCCGCCTTTAAGGCCGCCTCGATCGCGAAAGTCCCGCTGCCGCAGAAGGGATCGACCAGGATCCGGTCCGCCCGCCACGGGGTGAGATCCAGCAGCGCTGCCGCCAGCGTCTCCGTAATGGGCGCCTTGCTGACCAGCTTGCGGTAGCCGCGCTTGTGCAGGGACTCGCCGGACAGGTCCAGTCCCACCGTGACCTCGTCCTTCATCAGCACGACGCGGACCGGGAAGGCTGCCCCGCTTTCCGGGAAGACCGTCAGATGATACGCACTCTTTAAGCGCTCCACCATGGCCTTTTTCATTACGGACTGGATATCCGAAGGACTGTACAGCGCGCCTTTGATGCTGGCCGCCTTCGCGACCCAGAAGCGCGCATCCCGCGGCAGATAGTCCTCCCAGGGCAGGGCCCGCGTGCCTTCAAAGAGCTCGTCCCAGGTCCGGGCCGGAAAGCTCCCGACCTTCAAGAGCACCCGTTCCGCCGTCCGTAAGGACAGGTTTGCCAGGATGCCCGCGTCCGCGTCGCCTGCGAAATAGACCTTGCCGTCCTCCACACCGGTTATATCGTAACCTAAAGCCAGGACTTCGCGCCTCAGCACGGACTCCAGACCGAAATGACAGGGAGCGATATATTCAAACATGAAGAACCTCCGCGACGGGAAACAGACGCCGGGGTACGGGCGCCTTGCTGGATGCAAAAAGTATAGCACGAAAGAGAAAAAAAGGGAAGATGAGAATTCATCTCCCCCAAAGCTTCCCCGGATGCTTTTCTGTCTTTAATAAACTTTCGCCCACTCCGTACAGAGCCATTCTCCGTCTTTCTTTTCACAGTGGTATACGGTCACGTGACCGCCGTGTCCGTGATAGAGCACGTACAGCCACTCTCCGTCAAAGTGCGGGGCCGCCGCGCTCTCCCTGCCGTCGAACTTCAGAACTTCCAGGCTGTCAGCTTCCGCATCGTAGCACCAGACTTCATTCCGGATCGTCCCCCCCGGCAGGGTGCTTTCGCTCAGCAAGAGCAGGCCTTTTTCCCAGACCGAATACAGGCCCCGGTAAGGCGTCAGCGCCGACGCGATCGCCTCCCCGTTTTCCTTCCGGAAACGGTACGGCTCTCCGTTGAGCCGGCCGGTCACGGAGACGGAGCGTTCTCCGAAACGGTACGAGACTTCCTCCGGCGTATATTCGATCTCTTCACACGAAAGCGTCATAAGGTCCAGCCGGTACCAGCGGCGGTTCGAATCCGGCTCTTCGACCATCTTTTCGGTGTCCCACAGCTCGATGACCTCCAGGATCAGCTTGCCTGCGGCTTCTTTCCGCAGGATGGAAAAGGATATCTTCCGCTTTTCCGGGAAGGTAAAGACGCTTTCCGTCTGTCCGGAATCCACGTCATAGCGCAGGACCGACTGCCCCACGTCAAAATAGATCCCGCCTTCAAAGGCTGCGACCGAACCGAGCTGCGGGGTGCAGCGATACAGCCTTTTGCTTTTTTTCTTCAGCGGCTCATAGCGATACAGTCCGTCCGAATCCATGTAGTAAAAGTTCCCCTGCCAGAAATCTCCGATCAGCCAGTTCCCGCCGCTTGTTGCATGCCGGCTGATGAAACGCCAGAGGAAAAAGCCTGCCATCACCAGACAGGCAGCCACTGCCGTCCGGCGGATCCGGCGCAGCAGCTCGGGATTCGGACGCTTCGGGCCGGACGCTTCGTTCGGACTTTTCTCTTCCGCCTCTGTCTCCTCTGGGGTCACTTCTGCCAGGACCGATTCGTCCAGACTGTTGACCGCTTCCAAAAAGTTCAGCACGCTCATTCCATCCATCCCCCTTCCTGCAGAAAGCGCTGCAGTTTTTTGCGGATCCGATGAAGCCTCACATTCACGGCGCCGGCGGAAAGCCCCGTCTTCTGTGCGATCGCTTCCAGCTTTTCCATCTGCC
>JAEEUR010000143.1 GCA_016290595.1 Lachnospiraceae bacterium
ATTCCTCACAGAATTCATTCACCAGGGCTTCCGCCTTCTTTGTGACGTCCGTTTCGAGAAATGCCGCTTCCTGAACGAAACGATCGATCCCGAGTTCTTCCCGCAGCTTTCTCAATGTCTTTTCGCCGCCCGATCCCTTGTAGCATACGTAGGCGGCAATCTGCTTCGATGTCAGTGCTTCTCTGTTTTCTTCGATGAAGGTCCTGAGCGGCGGCGCAAAGGTCGATGCCCAGACCGGCGTTCCGAAGACGATCAGATCATAACTGCCCGCATCGAATTCATATGCTTCCAGTTCGGGCTTTTCCGCCATCACCGCGCTCTTGCCGCCCCAGAAAAACTTGGCGAATCCCTTGTCACGGTAAGCTTTTTTCGGAACCAGACGCAGCGTATCCGCGCCCATCCGGCTCTTTATCCGTTCTGCCACGTAGGCGGTGTTTCCCTCCAGAGAATAATAAACGACCAGATTTTTCATGTTTTTCTCCTTGCTTCCGCTTTCTCAGACACAATAGTCATGCCGCTGTGCGCGCCGTTCTTTTTCTTCCCCGCAGCAGGCAGGTCGTCAGCCATCGCATCCAGCAGAGCGCACAAAAACGCACGGTTCTCAACGTCCTCCACCAGAAGCATCTCTTTAGCTCCTTCATAGGGCAGCTCCCGCTCCGCGTCCGGCATCATTTTCAGGGCGGATTTCGTTTCCTTCACAAGCAGACGGTCGTCGTAAATGCCGCCGACGATTCTGCCGCGGACGTAAAGAATATACTCTCCCATCATTGCCCGCCAGGACACATCGTCCAGACCGGACAGCTGCTCCAAAATAAAGTCCAGATATTCCCTGCTTGAAGCCATTTGCTTCTCCTCCCCTTTTTCTGTTTCTTCGTCAGGCCAAGATTTCCCGTATTCTCTCCGCCTCCGGCATGGAGCGGATGGCGCCTTTTTTCGTCGTGACCAGATAAGCTGCCGCGTTCGCGAAGCGCAGCATGCTCTGCAGGCCCGCCGCGTCTCTGCCCTCCAGTCCGTTTTCCAGCACGTCGTTCAGGATGCAGGCGCAGAAAGTATCTCCAGCTCCCGTCGTATCCACGGTTCCGCCCAGGCAGAAAGCCGGAACGAACACGCGCTTTTCGCCGGAATAGCAATAGCTTCCTCCCGCGCCGGCCGTGACGTTCAGCAGCCGGATATTCGGATACTGTGCCTGCAGCAGCGCGGCGCCCTCGTCAAAGTCCGTCTTTCCCGTCATAAACGTCAGCTCATTGTCCGCGATCTTCAGGATATCGCAGATGCCAAGCCCCCACGCGATGGCTTTATGCGCCTCCTCCGGCGATTTCCAGAGCGGCGGCCTCAGATTCGGATCGAAGGAAAGAAGCGCTCCGGCCTTTTTCGCCAGCCGGACCGCCTTCTGCGTGGCCGTACGGACTCCGGGATGCGTCATGGAAAGCGTTCCGAAGTGAAAGATCCGGCTGCTTTCGATCAAGGGCAGCGGGAGTTCGTCCTCGCGGAGCATCATATCCGCTCCGGGATCCCGGTAAAAGGAAAAGTCCCGGTCTCCGTTTTCCAACCTGTGCACGATGGCCAGCGTCGTATGCACGTCAGGGTCCGTCAGCAGCCCGGACGTGTCGATTCCGGCTGTTTCAAGCGTTTCTCTCAGCTGTCTGCCGTATACGTCGCTGCCGACCTTCCCGATAAAGGCGGTCTTCTTCCCCAGCCTGTTCAGCATGGCCAGCACGTTGCAGGGCGCGCCGCCGGGATTCGCTTCCCACAGGGGATTTCCCTGTCCGCTCAGCCCGTATTCCGTAAAGTCAATCAGCAGCTCGCCGAGTGCGACGGCGTCATAGCGCTTTTCCATTCTGTCAGCACCTCTGGATCGTATTTCTTGGCGTCAGAAAGTGAGGAGATCTTACTCATACCCGAAAAACTCTTTGAGACCGGGCTTCTTTAGCAGCATTTCCGCCGTGAAGCCGTAATTCGCGGCTGCGGCCAGAGTCACCACCCGCTCCAGGAACTCATCGTAGGGCAGACCGAACCACTCCTCCGGGATCTCTCGGTGTATCGTGCCGCCGTCATTGTGACCGCCGCCCCACCACCAGGCCTCGTCCAGTTCCGCCTCAAAGGTGCCGTCGTCCATCTTGTTGAAGGCATACCAGGAAGCCCACTCGCGCATGCCTTCCGGGGTATGAGGGCCTTCATTGTGAGGAGCATCATGCTGCAATGGAGAATACTCTGGGTCCCCTTCCTCAGCTGAGCGCTTATATACAACATAGCGTTCATCAGTTTCCCTGGAATAACGCTCCAGTCTGATCATATCCTTCTGATAAATACGCTTTCGGGTTCCCGGAATACGATATTCTTCACAAATAATGTCTGAAAACTGCTTCAGAGGCTTTTTCCGCTTTTTTTCCTTATCCAGCTTCAAGGCCTTCAGCTGTTCTTCAATATCCCAGGGAGAGCCCCAGGCGGTGCTGTATGAAACGCTGTCATCACTGTAAACATAGTAATAGCCGACTGTCTTGTCACCGTATATTACTTCATATTCATCTTTTATGTACATAATCATTCTCCCGGACAAATGCTCTGATAGTATTATACAACAAAAAAAGATACAGACTTCAGATCTGTATCTTCTTATTAATTATTCAGCCTTGCTGAAGATGTTGGCGTTAGCGAATTCACCTACAGCTTCATCATGACCCCATAACAGCGAATTGCCGTCGGCCATGAAC
>JAEEUR010000059.1 GCA_016290595.1 Lachnospiraceae bacterium
TGACGGAACAGATGAACTGGTTGTAAATGTCAGTGTAATGTCTTATGCAAAATCCGCTGCATTGAGCAGCAGCAGTTCTGAGTCCATGAAAAATTTGGCCAAAGCTATGTATCTTTACTATCAGGCTGCGGCTGCCTACTTTAGTGACTGAGAGGGGAAAGGAGGAAAACCGACATGACACAGTATGAAGCTCTGGAGCTGGAAGTCATCCGCTTTGACACGGAAGATGTAATTGAATTCTCTGGCGAGGGACAGCCTATCGGAGGCGGCAACTAACACTTGCGGAGAAAAGTAAGGAAATCTTTGAGGAGGGGACAGGATCCCTGCCCCCTCCAGTTCTGTTGTCTGAACGGAGTGTCCGGAATGCGGGAAAACTATCGGATCGCTGAAAAAGTTATACAGATCGAATCACTATATCCGGAGGTGCATGAGCTGTGCCGGGAATACCGTACGGAGGCATCTGCGGATTTTTCGTTATCTGTCTGCCCGGCGGATATTGAGACGGAACGGCAGAAATATCAAAAGATGCTGATCCATGAAGGCCTTCCGATGCATGAAGGACAGGACTCGTATCTGGAAACACTGGCGGTTTACCGGAAGATAGCAGAGTGGATGCCTGCCAATGATACGCTCCTTTTTCATGGCTCAGTTGTGGCAGTAAATGGTGCTGCCTATCTTTTCGCGGCCAGATCCGGCCTGGGAAAAAGCACGCATGCGGCATTGTGGCGGAAGCTGCTGGGCGAGCGGGCTGTAATGATCAATGATGACAAGCCTCTCATCCGGGTGAACCGGGACGGCAGCGCGACGGTTTTTGGAACGCCATGGAACGGAAAACATCATTTGGGCAGCAATACTTCCGCGCCGCTGAAAGCGATCTGCATTCTGGAACGTTCGGAAGAGAACAGAATACAGAGTATTACGAAAAAGGAAGCATACCCCATGCTCTGGCAGCAGACATACCGGCCTGAAGACAGACAGGCCTTGCTGCAGACGGTACAGCTGATAGACAGAATGCAGCTTGATTATTTCCGTCTTGGATGTAATATGGATATCAGTGCGGCAAAGCTGGCGTATGAAACGATGAGCGGTGAACTGCTCGAATGAGATCCTGCCTCAGCCGGGGCTATGCCTTTGGCAGAAGCATAATAGATTAAACAAGCCTGCACAGCCATTCCCGGCTGTGCAGGCTTGCTGTCAGGACATTGAAACGGCCGGGTCTCCCCGGCCGTCCTTCATATCCTATCTTCACTCCACCTCCGGAAAACTCATCACGACCTTAAACAGATCGCCGTCGACCTGGATCTGGAGCGTGCCGCCCTGGAGCTCGGTGAGACTCTGTGCGATGGAAAGGCCCAACCCATTCCCTTCGGTGTGGCGGGAGGAATCGCCGCGCACGAAGCGCTCAAGGAGCTCGTCGGCGGACACGTTCAGGGGTTCGCGGGAAGTATTCTTAAACTGGAAGACCGCCCGCTGTCCCTTTTTCTCCAGATCCAGATAGACTCTCGTCCCCGGCAGAGAGTATTTGGCTATATTGTTCATCAGGTTGTCGAAGATGCGCTGCATGCGGCGGCCGTCCGCCATGATGCGGAGGGGCTCCTCCGGAACCTTAGTGAGAAGCGTGAGACCCGCGTCTTTTAAGCGTTCCTCGTATTCGCCGGCGGCCTGCGCCACGAAGACGGCGGCGTCGCAGGGGGCAAGCGCCACGTCGAGTATGCCGCTGGAAGCCTTGGAGGCCTCCACCAGATCGCTGATCAGGCGGGTCAGGCGCTCGGACTGGCGCGAGAGCACGTCCACGGCCTCTTTGCCCTGCTCGCTTAAATTCTCCTCGGCCTTCAGCAGCTCCGTGTAGGAGACGATCGACGTCAGCGGCGTCTTGATATCGTGCGAAACGTTGGTGATCAGCTCGGTCTTCATGCGGTCGGCCTTTAAGCGCTCCTCGACCGCTTTGTTCATGCCGTCGCCCAGGCGGTTCAGGCTCTCGCCCAGCTGCTTTTCGTCAAAGAGCATGCCGCGGGTGTTTACTTTGTAGTTCAGTTCGCCGTCCGCCAGCCTGGCGGCGGCTTTTTTTAGCTTCTTGAACTGAAAGACGGTATACAGCAGGAAGAGGGCCAGCAGCACGGGCAGCGCCCAGCTGGCAAACGACGCGAAGTTGTAGTGCCGGTAATAGTAGCCGCGGTCGATCAGATGGATCTCCAGCAGGACGAAGAGGCCAAGCGCCAGCGAGGCCTTCCAGACGACCGGGATCGCCCGGACGCCTCTGATCAGCAGCCGGCACAGCCGGCCGATCAGCGTGTTCGTCAGCAGGTTTTTCTGTTTGACGCGCGCGGCGGCGCTCATGGAAAGGCCCAGGAAGAGCAGGAAGGCGATGACGGTCAGGGCGATGAACAGGAAATACCCCCAGTTCGAATGACCGGTATAGCGGTTGATATGTTTATAGCCGACGCACGGCAGCACTATGCACAGCGCCAGCAGGACGTCGAAGGGCACCTGGTTCAGCGGGCCCGGGACGAGCTCGTCCGTGCCGGGCCGACGGGCGGAGACCTTCAGGAGGCCGACGTAGCAGGCGATGCTGCCGGCCAGCAGCAGGACGGCCAGTGCGAAGAAGGCGTAGCGCAGGGTATAGACGGCGTTCAGGATCCGAAGATTGCTGTCTGACAGGGCATTCCCGGAAAGCAGGCTGAAGTCGACCTGCACCCGGACGTGCGTATCCGGTGTGGCAGAAAGATCCTTTCCAGGCATTCCTTTATACAGAACCAGACCGCCGCCCTTTGTCACCCAAAAGATCAGAGAAGCCGTTTCCGTTTCGGAAAAAGCTTCCGAGCGGACGGATTCCCGGTCCGTGCCGCCCTTTTCCACACGGATGCGGTAGGCCAGGTCATCCGACGGGAGATTTCCGACCAGTGTCTGCCCCGGAAATGAATCGGAGTCGGGATCCAGATCCTCCCAGTTCTCCTGGATCAGCGATTCCGCCCGGTCAACAAATTCCGGAAGGGCAGACCGGCAGAGATATACCGTCCGGCTTAAGGAATAGGCTTCCTCTTGTATACATTGTACGATCCCGGCGATATCCAGGACCAGCAGCGCCGTTAAGAGCGTGCAGCCGATAAACAGAAGGGCCTTGCCCGCTTTGGTTCTTCCGAATTGATTTTTCATTTTCTGCCTCCCTTTTCCAGCTTGTAGCCGTGCCCGAAGATGACCTTGAGGTAGCGCGGATCCGAAGGATCGATCTCGATCTTTTCCCGGATATGCCGGATGTGCACCGCGACGTTGTTCTCCGCGCCGAGGGGCTCCTCGTGCCAGACCCGCCGGTACACCTCCGCGGGAGAGAAGACCTGCCCGGGATGCGTCATGAACAGCTTCAGGATCTCGAATTCCTTGGGCGTTAAGTCGATCGGCTCGCCGTCCACCCGCACCGTCTTGGCCTGATCGTTGAGTTCCAGGCTGCCCACCAGGAGGACCTCCGGCTCCGGGACCGCGCTGCCGAGCGTTAAGTAGCGGCGCAGCTGCGAGCGTACCCGGGCGACCACCTCCAGCGGATTGAAGGGCTTGGTGACGTAGTCGTCGGCGCCGGCGGTCAGCCCGCTGATCTTGTCCAGATCCTCGCTCTTGGCCGTGAGCAGGATGATAGGTACGTTGCTGGTCTCGCGGATCTTCCGCATGGCCGAGATGCCGTCCATCTCCGGCATCATGATATCGAGCAGCACCAGATGGATCTCCTGCCGTGCCATGACGTCTAAGGCTTCCCGCCCGGTGTACGCGGTGAAAAGCGTCCAGTCGGGGTCGGAGAGGTAGATCTTCAGGGCGTTTACGATATCGGCTTCGTCGTCGCAGATCAGGATGTTGGGCATGGCGGTCCTCCGTGCCGGGCGCGCGCCCGGCTTTGCTTTCGGGCTTATTATATCGCGGGGAGTTCTTAAGAAGATAGTAGGGAGGGGATTAAGATTTGATTAAGATTGAGAGAAGGAGGCCGGCCCGTGCCGGGTCGGCCTCCGCTGCCGTCAATCTTTGTCGTCCTCGATCGTCTCGCTGACGAGATCGTTGTTGCCGTCGTAGACCCTGGTGCGGACCTTTTTTACGCCGCCGTCCGTAAAGTAGTACCAGTCGGTATAGCCCAGGTAGGTGCCTTCCTCGTTTGCCGCCCAGCGGATCTCGCGGGTGATCCGGCCCTTCTCGAAGGTCCGTTCATACCTGCCGGTGGCGTCCTTCAGATACTGCCGGTAGATCAGGCCGGTCTCTTCGGAGAAGCGGCATTGATCGTAGGTCCCGTCCGGGTTGTTGATTTCGGATTCGGTCAGCACGCCGGCTTCGCTGTATCTCTCATAGCGCAGGATCGTGCTTTCCTCGCCGAATTCGTAATAGCGGTACGTCTGGCCGCTCTCATAGTATTCATACTGATAGCTGACGCCGCCGTCGCCCGGGTACCACCACGAAAGGAGGTTGCCGCTCGGATAGAAACGGCGGTGCAGGACCGTCTTATCGTCCTTGTATTCGTAGTACTCGGAGGAGCCGTCGTCATAGACGTAGCGGTGCGAGAGGAGGTCACCGTTTTCCAGATAGTAGTCCTCGTTCAGGGAATCAGGCTGCCCGTCCTCCCGGAAGGACTCGGTGAGATGGCGGGAGATCCAGCCGTTCGCATGGTATTCGCGGGTATCGCGGTACCGCAGGACGCCGTTCTTCGTCTCCGTGTAGAGGGTCTGGTCCCGGTTCTCGTTGTTCTCCTGGTAGTACTCGTCGCCTTTTTTGTTTTTGAGATAAAAGCTCTTTTCGTTGCCGTTCTCGTAATAGATCGTAATGCTTTCCTGCAGGAAGCTGCCGTCCTCATCCCACTCGTACACCTGCTCTTCGGCATACTCCCCGGTAGAGGCGTGGTAGCTGCGCTCCGTATGCGCCTTCGGCTGACCGTTCGCGTAGAACGTTTCGATAAGCAGCGGCCGGCCTTTCTCATCGTTTTCGTGGTGTTCCCGGCTGCCGTCCGCGTCCTTCCAGGTCAGATCGACGGCGGTGCCGTCCTCACTGTAGAAGTATTCGCTCTCCCGGTAGGCGCTGAACTCTTCGCTCCACTCGGCGTAGTAGTAGCGGGAATACTGGCTGCTGTCGCCGTAGTAGTCGTATTCGTTGGAAGAGAACAGGAAGCCGTCCGCCGCAAACTTGGAATCCCTGACGCAGCGGCCCAGTTCGTCGTACAGGACCTGCCGGGAGAAGCTGTCGCCTTCGACCGTGCTGGTGTTTTCCCGGCACTGTCCGCCTTCATACTTCGAGACGCTGTGCACCATCCGGCCGTCGGAGAGCAGATAGTCTTCGGTATAAACGTAGTCGTCGGAGGATTCGCCGGTATACTCGTGCGTCACCCGCCGGGTCAGCTGCGTGCCGTCCAGACTTCTGGTCTCCCGGCGGATCTCGCGGCCCTGCGCGTCGTATTCATAGCGGTATTCCTGATCGCTCCGGGTCAGCTTCAAACGGACGCTCTCGCCGTCTTCGTGGTATTCGATGCGCTCGTACCGCCCGGCCAGGCCGTTTTCATCGTAGTCCTGGCGGCTTGAGGACTTTTTAGCACCGTTGTCATAGTATTCGAAGGCCTCCGTGTATTTGGTCTTCCCGTTGTCCCGGTAGTGCGATTCTTCGATCAGCCGGTCGTTCTCATCGTAGCGGCGCAGGGCGGATAAGCGTCCTTCGCTGTCGGTCTCGGTTTCGACCGGCGCGTGCGTGGACGGCTCGGTAGGCGGTTCGGTGGTCTCCGTTGCCGGACCGGTCCCGCCCTGCGGATGGTCCACGGTAGTTTCCGGCTCCGGCGCGGTGGTCTCCGGAACGGCGGGCGGGGTCTCCGGCACCGTCTCCGGCGGCTGCACCGGGGAGGTCTCGGGCACGTTTTCCGTCGTTTCCGGCGGCGCGGCAGGCGTGCTTTCCGGCGGCGCGGCAGGCGTGCTTTCCTGAGGTGCGGCCTTCGTCGTTTCGGCCGGCGGCGCCTTCGTCTCAGGCGCGGGGACGCTGCTTTCCGCAGGAACGGGCGCCGGCGTGGTCACGGCCGGATCCTTCCCGCAGGCGGAAAGAAGGGCTGCCGTGAGCAGGATGCCGAGTAAGATGCAGAAGAGTTTTTTCATACGCTTCCTTTCCGGGTTCCTTAATCGTCGGAACCGCTGTAGAATTCCCAGGTGCCTCCGTAATTGCTCATATAGAGGTGACCGTTCTCGCCGATCCGGAAAGTGGCGGGTCCCCGGGCGAACTGGAGCGTCAGAACGCCGCTTTCCTCGTCGTATTCATAGCTGCTGAAGGTCGTCCAGTAATGGGACAGGACGGCGTAGCGATGCTGGCCTTCGAAATAGCTGACGGTGCCGTCCTCTTCCTCGTACGTCAGCCCTATGATGTAGTCGTCCTCCGTCGGCTCGGTCAAATCGATCGGGATCCACCAGCCCTTGAAGCGCTCCAGGCCGTCGTTCCGGACCGGGGTCAGAGTGAAGCTGACGGCTTCGGATTCCTCGCCGAACAGCTTGTCCTTTTCGTTCTTCTTGATGTATTCGCAGAGCGTGATGCTGACGGTCAGATCTTCGCTTGCGTCGGTGTCGCCGTAGAGTTCGCTTTTCGGGATGCTGACTTCCTTCTCAAAGAAGTCCGGCGGGACTTCCCGCTCGATGCTTACGCCGTTCTCCGCCTCGATCTTCAGAAGATAGCCGTCGATGACCCCGTCGTCCGCCGCATAGCTGTTTTCCGGCATCTTCAGGATCAGGCTTTCACCGTTCTGGGAAGGGATCGGCTGCTTCGTCTGCGCCAGCGCGTACAGGGTATAGCCGGTACTCTTCTGAACGGAAGTCCCCTTCATGGAGCCGTGGATCTCGAGGATATCGCGGTTCAGGTTTCCTTTGCCGTCCTTCGGATAGATGTACAGGCCCTTCGGGATGCTCTCATAGCGGTCGATCGGGATCAGGTCGCATTCCGGCTGGTCGGTTTTAAAGCCCGGATCCGGGATCAGCAGCAGGATGGTTTTTTCCTTATTGCCCTGGAGGAAGCCCCGGATCTCGCTGGAGAAGGCGCCCTCCGGCCGTACGTCCACGCGGTATTTGCCGCCCTTCACGAGGGGGATCTCTTCGTTCCGCTTATACCGCTCCGGCTCTTTGGTGTCGTAATGGAGCGCCATCTGCTCTTTGTACACGCGGAAGAAAGTGCGGTAATGGATGTCGAATTCCTCCTCCTCCATGCCGAAGAGCTTCATTAAGGGGCCGGAGGTGCCGGGCTGCTTCCAGCTGCTCCGGGCCGCCATCAGCTCGCTCGTCCAGACGGTTTTTCCGCGCTTTTCCACCAGATATCTGACGAAAAGGCCGAGATTGTAACCCTCGTGCTTCATGACCGAGCCGTCTTTCTCCCCTTTCTGGTTGACGTCGACGTAATAGGCGTCGATCGGCAGCTTGAGCGTGGTCCAGTAATAGGAGGTGGAGAGCATCGGCTGTGCGTCTTCGGCGATGATCTTTTTGGAGACAAAGTACTCGAGCGCCCGGGGCTCCATGTAAACGGCTGCCATCTCGTCGTAGCGGTTGGAGTCCGCCCAGAAAAAGCGGTATTTCTGCTGGCAGACGTGCAGCAGCTCGTGGGTCACGGTGATCAGGAAATCGTTCCGCTTGACCTGGGGGGCATTGACCAGTTCCTTCAGATTGATCTCCACGTAGCCCTCGTGAAAATTCCGGGCCGTCTGCTCCGCCAGCGTGGTGTCATCCAGTGTGGTGACGGAGGTCAGTTCGACGATGCCGGTCGGCTTCCGGACGAATTCGTGGTCGCATAAAAAATCCAGGGCGTTGTAGACGCAGCTGATAGTAAAATCGATCAGCTCGGGCACCTTCAGTTTCTGCTGCAGCTCCTGATATTCTTCGTCGGCTTCGATGGCTTCGCGCAGGACCTGGGCGACGGATTTGCCGCGGTCGAAGATATTCAGAATGCTTTTGGCGTTGAAGCCCTGCTCCTTCGAATAGTTCTCGTACAGTTCGTCCTTTTTATCCGCGTATTTCCGTGCGATCGCCTCGCAACGGCGGATCAGATCGTCGGCGTCCACGTTGATGTCCTCCATGGCCCAGTGGATCTGATAGGAGCAGAAAGGGTTTTTCCCGGAGCAGGTGAACTTTTCCTTTTTGATGTCGTAAAAATACTGGACGGACTGCTGGGCTTCTTTTTGCTCGAGGATTCTGTAGTACGTGCCGATCACGGCGGCGCAGACGGCGTAGGCGATGAAGCTGTTCTGATCGGAGCGGAAGGTAAGCTCACCGTCCTCAACGGAAACGGCCAGCTGGTAGAAGCTGCCGTCGTCGCCGATGCGGAAGGCCCGCACGCTGTCGTATAGGCCGAGATCGATGCCGAGCAGGCCCATATCCATCGTGACGGTGAATTCCCCGGGCATGACCTCGTCGTCCGCCAGGCCGGCGTGGAGCTCATAGCCGCCGATCATGAGATAACCTTCCTCTTCCAGGACGCTGACCGCTTCCAGGACCGCCTCCGGGACGTCGGTGACCGGCGCGATGGTGACGTCCGTATCCTGCGCGAAGGCGTTTTCTTCCGCCGTGACATGAAAGCCGGGAAGAGGAGAGGAATCCAGCGCCTGGCTGCTGCCGAAATATTCCGGGTAGGAAGGTTCTTCGCTGCCGCCCGGGGAAGTCGGCGCGGACGCGGTGCCGGAGGGCTCCGTCTGCAGGGCGCTGCTGCCGGGAACGGCCGTCGTGGCGGAGGGATCGCCCTTCTGCCGCAGCCATTCCTTAATGAAGCCGGGATTCACGAAGCCCGTAAAGAGCAGGACGCCGGCCATCAGGAACGCCAGGACCTTGACAAAACCGCCGGACTTTTTCTTCGGCGGGGTGTAGGTGACGGTCTGCTGCTGCGGGGCGTAGCTGACGTTTTGCTGCTGCGGCCCAGCGGGAGATTGGGGCGCGGCATACGGATTCTGCGCCGGCTGCGCGGCCCCGCAGATATGGCAGAAAGCGGCTTCATCGTTCAGGGAGGCGCCGCATCGGATACAGTATTTGCTCATGGATCTTTCCTCGCGTGTTTCTGCCGCCTTGCAAGGCGGGGGAGGCTTCTTTTCTTCAATATAACAAAAAAGCGGAGGCGGCGCAAGGGCGCTTTCGCTTTCCGGGGCCCGGCGGCAAACTTTCCGGCGGCGTTTTCGCAGGCACGAAAAAAGGACGGTGCCGAAGCACCGTCCTTTGTCCGAAAGAGGCTTATTCCTCGACCGGGCTGAAGTCTTCCTTGCCGACGCCGCAAAGTTCGCAGGCGAAATCCTCGGGAAGATCCTCCCACTTCACGCCGGTCTCTTCCTCGTCGTAGACCCAGCCGCACAGATTGCAGATATACTTCATATCGACCTCCGATGATGTTTCAGACTGACCGCCGGTGTTTATTTAAAGAACTTGCGGTACAGCCAGATGATGAGGCAGGCGCCGCCGATGGACAGGATGATGCCCATGACCCAGCCGCCGCCGATGCCGATCAGGTTGCCTAAAAAGCCGCCGACGAAGCCGCCGCCGATGCCGAGAAGGATGTTCTTTAACAGGCTGTCTTTCTTGCCGCCCATCAGGCTGCTGGCAATGTAGCCTGACAGAGCGCCGATCGCGATCTCAACGATAAGTTTCCAAAGCATATTCGTTTCCTCTTGCTTTCTTTGTCAGGATACCCGGACCGTCCGGGTCCGACTGAAAGTATAGCACAAACAGGCACCGCGCGCAAATACTAATGAGAAAATCTGAAAAAAACGCTTGCAAGCTGCGGACGGGAGAGTATAATACGAACGTTCCGCCGCCGAAGGCGGGACGGGAGGAATATCTGATGAAAAACAAAGTGAATGATATCATAAAGAAAAACTGGAAGACCTTCGCGGGCACCACCGTCGGCTGCCTCATCACCGGCTTTGCCATCGCGGTCTTTTACCATCACTCTCAGCTGATCAGCGGCGGCATCACCGGCGTCGCCATGATCCTGAACTATAAGCTGGGCTGGAGCACATCACTCTTAAACCTGCTGCTCAACATCCCCATCTTCATCGCGGGCTTCATCTTCCTGGGTAAGAAGCACATCATCTTCAGCATCTACGGGACGGTCGTGACTTCCCTGGCCCTGCAGCTTTTCGAGGGCATTACGATCCCTTATGAGAGCAGCCTGACGACGGTGGCCCTGGGCGGCGCCATCGCCGGCTTCGGCGCGGGCCTCATGATCCGCTGCGGCGGTACGGCCGGCGGCACGGACATCATCGGCAAGATCCTGAACAAGTATTTCTCCATCGCGATCGGCACCACGCAGATGGTCTTCAACATCGTCATGCTGATCATCTACGGCTTTTTGTTCGACCTGGATCTGGCGATCCTGACCATGGCGACCTCGATCATGGCGTCCTACATCAACAACTACATCAACGACGGTATCGACCGGCGCCGCGTGCTGCAGATCGTGACCTCGAAGCCGGACGAGCTGTCCGCGCGCATCTGGGAGGACCTGAAGCGCGGCGTGACCTCGCTCCCCTGCGAGGGCGGCATGACGCACCTGCACCACCGCATGCTGTACGTGGTCATCTCCAAATTCCAGCTGGCCGCCATCAAGCGGATCATCAAGGAAGTCGATCCGGAAGCCTTCTTTACCATTCACGTGACCACCGGCGTTTACGGAAAAGGCCGCACTTTCCACGCCGTGAGCCAGATCGGAGACTGAGAGCAGTCTCCTTTTTTTATTATCAAACAGCCCGCTCCGGCTTATATTTCTTTAGCGTCCCGCACTTTTGTGCAAAATAAATCAATTCCGCTCGCACAAAAGCGTTTTTTGTGCTATAAATAAAATAGCAAGCGTCTGTTAGCACGGACAGCCGCCATGGGGGCGTATGCCCGTATGGTTTTTTGTGCCGTGGCGGGATCGTTTTATTTCAGACAACGGAGCGGATATTTATGAACGGATTAAAACGGAACGTGGAAAAACTGTTCTCCAATCAGGGGAAATTATTTGCTATGGCCATGGACCTGCCGCAGGTGGGGCTGGTGGACGGGCTTCAGAACCCGAAGGCCGTGATCGACAGCGCGAAGGACAGCGAGCTGGATGCTTTCCTGGTCAACGTGGGCGTGGCGCAGCTGGCGGAGGATTCGCTGCTGCACAAGAAGCTGCTGCTTCGGACCAGCGCGGGCGGCTCCAACCTGGCTTCGGAATTTACGAATATCCAGAAGAATCACGTCAGCCCGGAGACGGCTCTCGCCATGGGTGCGGACGCGGTGGTCATGATGATGGTCATCGGCGGGGCGGACTACGCCTCGGTGCAGGACGCGGCGAGGGATATCGACGCCTTCCACCGCCTGCAGATCCCGGTCATCGTGGAGATCCTGGCGGACGACTACGCCCAGACCCAGACCTACGACATCCAGGCCAACGGCGCGCGCATCGCGGCGGAGCTGGGCGCGGACGTCATTAAAGCTTTTTATACCGAGAACTTTGAGAATATCGTGGCGAACTGCCCGGTCCCGATCATCCTGGCCGGCGGCCCGAAGGGCAGCGACATTTTCGATACCGCGCGCGCGGCGGTGAAGGCGGGCGTCAAGGGCCTGTGCTTCGGCCGCAATCTCTTCCAGAGCGAAGACAAACTCGAAAGAATTCAGAAACTGAACGCAATTCTTCGGGAGGCGTAAGCGTTGTCGAAAGCGGATCTTTGGCAGCTTTACCGGATCGCGTCCCTCTACTATAAGGAGGGCAAGACGCAGGAGGAGATCAGCGAACGGGAGAACGTTTCCCGCTCGCAGGTTTCGCGTCTCCTGGACCATGCCAGACAGCTGGGCATCGTGAAGATCGACATCACCCTGCCGGAGTTTCTGCGGGAGGAGACCCTGACGGAGTTCCTGGAGAAGAACCTGCGGCTGGAGAAGCTGATCCTGGCGCCGGCGGAGAAGGAATGGGACAAGATGCAGGTCACGGCGGCGATCGCCCAGACGGCGGCGTCTGTCCTGCCCAAGCTCTTAAAGAACGCGAAGGTCGTAGGCCTTGGCTGGGGCGAAACCATGTACCGGACGGCGCTGGCGCTCCCGAACCGCAGTGTCGGAGAGGAGACGCTTTTCGTGCCGCTGATCGGCGCTTCCGGCAGCAGCCGGCCCAGCCTGCAGATCAATACCATCATCGACCGCTTCTCGGAGCACCTGCAGGGCGACCGCTTCTTCGTCAACCTGCCGGCCTTCCGGGAGAAGAGCGTGCCGCTCACGGCCTATGAAAGCAAGCGGATGCGGATGCTCCGCGAGTACTGGGATACCATGGACACGGCGGTGATCGGCCTGGGCGGTCCGTACATGGGCACGAATTTCTTCGAGGAGGAGGTCTCGAAGACCGCCATGGAGCGGGTGGCCCGCTCGGATACGGTCGGCGATATCCTGTCGCAGTTCTTTTTTGCGGACGGCTCGGTGCTGGAGGCGGACGAAAACTACCATACCAACGCGCTGCCGTTAGAGGAGCTGCCCCGCCTGCCGAGGACCGTGTGTCTTGCCGGCGGACGCGAAAAGACGGAGGCGATCCTGACCGCCGCCCGGGAAGGCTACTTCCGCATCCTGATAACGGATACCAATACGGCACAGGCCTTATACGATCAGATAAGGAGAGAAATATAAATGAAAGCACTTATGTACGTGGGAACCGGGCAGATGGAGGTGCAGGAGATCCCGAAGCCCGAAGGAGATTTTCTGGTGAAGGTCCTGGGCTGCACGGTGTGCGGCACGGACTTAAAGACCTTCCTGCACGGACATCCCTTCTTTAAACCGCCGACGATCCTGGGGCACGAGTTTTACGGCCGGGTGGAGAAAGCACCCGCCGAAAGCGGGTACAGACCCGGCGACTACGTCGTGGTCGCGCCCTACGGGGAGTGCGGCCACTGCGAAAAATGCGAAGCCGGCCTGCCGCAGCTCTGCGACAACAAGGATTACGTGGAGACGGGCGCCTTCTGCGAATACGTGACGGTGCCGCTGTCCTTCGTGCCGCGCGGCGTCATCAAGCTGGAAGGCCCGGACTACGTGTATGCATTGACCGAGCCGCTGGCCTGCGTCTTAACGGCTATCGAGCAGCTTGAGATCACGGAAAAGAACAGCGTGCTGGTGATCGGCGGCGGCCCCATGGGGACGCTGGCGGCCATGACGCTTCTGGAAAAAGGCATAAAAGTCCGCGTGGCGGAGATCAATCCCATCCGGCAGGAAAAGCTGCGCGGCTGGGGCATCCCCTGCGACACCTCCGAGGTGTGCTACGCGGAAGATAAATACGACAGGATCATCGTGGCGGTGAACGTGGCGCCGCTCATCGAGGAGGCCGTGACCAAGGTCAAGGCCGGCGGCCGTGTGCACGTCTTTGCGGGCCTGCCTTCGGACACGAAGCTCTCGATCCGCGCCTACGACATGCATTACCGCTTCGTGCAGCTGATGGGCTGCAGCGGCTTTGCCCTGCCGGCCTTCCATCGGGCTTATGAGATGATCAGAAAGAATCCGGCCCGCTATCAGGCGCTGATCACGCACCGCTTCCCGCTGGAAGAGGGACAGAAGGCCATGGAGACCCTT
>JAEEUR010000006.1 GCA_016290595.1 Lachnospiraceae bacterium
AACGAGCTGTATCTGGCGGCCAAGGTGGACGGCACCAGCGATCTGAAGTATCTGTGGAAGGTCATGATCCCGCTGTCCCTTCCGACGCTGATCTCCATTACCATTCTGAAGATGATGGGCGCCTGGAACTCCTACATCTGGCCCCGCCTGGTCGCGAACGACGACGCGCACAAGCTGATCACCAACGGTCTGCGCAGCGCCTTTACGGATACGACCGGCGACGTAAACTACCCCGTGCAGATGGCTGCCGTCGCCTTGGTCTCGGCGCCGCTGTTCCTGGTCTTCGTCTTCCTGCGCAAGTACATCATGAAGGGCGTCTCGCGCAGCGGCATCAAGGGTTAAAGCAAAACTTACTATAAAGGGAGAACAAACATGAAAAAACTTTTAGCCATGCTCTTAGCGATCGTTATGGTTCTGGGTCTGGCGGCCTGCGGCGACCAGCCGAAGACGACCGATCCCGTGAACCCGGGTAACGAGACGAATGCTCCGAGCGACAACCCCGGTGGGAACACCACCCCCACCGCGAAAGGCAACTTCACGGTCCCGGCCAACGGCTATGACGGAAGCGAAGTCACCATCACCTTCTATCATACCATGGGCTCCAACCTGCACGACGTACTGGTCCTGTACATCGAGGAATTCAACAAGCTCTATCCGAACATCCACATTCAGGAAGAGCAGGTCGGCGGCTACGATGACGTCCGCGACCAGATCAGCACGCAGATCACCGTCGGCAACCAGCCGAACATCGCCTATTGCTATCCGGACCACGTGGCCCTGTACAACCTGGCGAAGGCCGTTGCCACGCTGGATGATCTGATCGATTCCAAGATCGAAGTGACCCGCGCCGACGGCAGCAAGGAGACCATCGGCCTGACCGACGAGCAGAAGGCCGACTTCATCGAAGGCTACTACAATGAAGGCCGCATGTTCGGCGACGGTCTGATGTACACCATGCCCTTCTCCAAATCCACGGAAGTGCTGTACTACAACAAGACCTTCTTTGACGCCAACAACCTGACGCCGCCCAAGACCTGGGACGAGATGGAAGAGCTCTGCAAGAAGATCAAGGCCATCGATCCCGAAAGCATCCCGCTGGGCTACGACTCCGAAGCGAACTGGTTCATCACCATGTGCGAGCAGCTGAAGTCTCCGTACACCAGCGCGACCGAACCGCATTACGTCTTTAACAACGATACCAACAAAGCCTTCGTGAAGAAGTTCCGCGGCTGGTATCAGAACGGCCTGATGACCACCCAGACCATCTACGGCGCCTACACCTCCGGCCTGTTCGTAGCCGAGAGCGGCACCCGCAGCTACATGTCCATCGGCTCCTCCGCCGGCGCGACCCACCAGCGTCCGACGGCCGTGGACGGCAAGTATCCTTTTGAAGTCGGCATTGCCACCATTCCGCAGGCCGATGCCTCCAACCCGAAGGTCATCTCCCAGGGCCCGAGCGTCTGCATCTTCCAGAAGTCCAATCCTCAGGAAGTCGTCGCCTCCTGGCTCTTCGTGAAGTTCCTGACCACGAGCGTGGAATTCCAGGCGGAATTCTCTATTGCCTCCGGTTACGTGCCCGTTCTGAAGTCTGTCAAGGAAGTTCCCGGCTATGCGGACTTCCTGTCCAAGGCTGACGGCGGCAGCTACATCTCCGCGCTGAGCGCCAAGATCTGTCTGGAGCAGGTCGACGCCTATTATACCTCCCCGGCCTTCAACGGCTCCTCCCGGGCCCGTACCGAGGTCGGCAAGCTGATGTCGAAGTGCTTCTCCAGCCCGGCCTCCAACGAGGACGCCATGATCAACGACGCCTTTGAGGACGCCATCGACGAGTGCGAATACGGCCAGTAATTTCCGATCTTCATGCGGAAGGAAGAGTTATGAAAGGATCCAAGCGAATTTGCGCGCTGGTTCTGGTACTGGTCCTTCTGGCGGGCCTGACGGCCTGTCAGAAGGATCCGGCGGTCCAGACGACCGGCGGAACTGAAACGGCGGCGCCGGCAGGAAGCGAGACGGCTGCGCCGCAGCCGTCGGAGACCGAGCCTGCCTTTACGTACACGGATTTCGTGGACCAGCTGAAGCTGGACGAGCGTTCCTCCACGCTGAAGCAGACCGTGACCGTTAAGCAGTACGTGGACGGCGACACCACCCATTTCCACGTTCCGGAATCCGTGATAGAGGGAGGCGTCCTGAAAGCCCGTTATCTGGCCGTCAACACGCCTGAAAGCACCGGCAAAGTGGAAGAGTGGGGAAAGACCGCTTCCAAATTCACGAAGGAAAAGCTTTCCACGGCGGCGGCCATCCTGGTGGAATCGGACGACGGAAACTGGAATGCCGACTCGACCGGCGGCCGGTATCTGGTCTGGGTCTGGTACAAGCCCTCGGCTGACGCCGACTGGCGGAATCTGAACGTGGAGCTGCTCCAGAACGGTCTGGCTATCGCCTCTTCGTCGGCAAACAATCGCTATGGCAGCACCTGCACGGCGGCGATCGCGCAGGCGAAAGCCATGAAGCTGGCGGTCCATTCCGGCCAGAAGGATCCGGATTTCTACTACGGCGACGCCCGCGAACTGACCTTAAAGGAGCTGCGCCTGCATGCGGCCGAATTCAACGGCGACAAGGTGGCCTTTGAGGGCGTGATCACCCGGAATTACAACAATTCCATCTGGGTGGAGGATTTCGATCCCGAGACCGGCCTGTATTTCGGAATGACGGTCTATCTGGGCTTCGGCCTTTCCGGAGACGCGCTGGAGATCCTGAACGTGGGCAACCGTGCCCGCATCGTCGGTACGGTTTCCTACTATGAAGCCGGCGGCACCTACCAGGTCTCCGGCCTGACCTACCGGGCCATGAAGCCGAACGATCCCGGCAACATCCAGAAGATCAGCGAAGGAAACGAACCGGCCTACGTGTCGACGGATCCTGCCACGTTCGCCGGAGACTTCACCGTCACGGACGACGACGGAAACTCCCAGGTCTTCAACTACGGCGAGCTGGTCTTGGATACCAGCATTTCCATGCAGGGCCTCCGCGTCGTGTCGTTTGAGACGACCACCAAGGAGGACAGTTCCTCCTACGGCGCCATCACGATGATGTGCGTAGGTGAGGACGGGACCGCCGTCCAGCTTCGCACGATGGTCCTGCACCATGAAGACGGATCTCTTGTGACCGGAGACGAATTCAAAGGGCATACCGTTGACGTGCAGGGCATCGTCGCCTACTTCAACGGATCCTATCAGATCAAGCTGTTCACGTTAAACGATATCACTATCGTGGACTGATTAAAAAGGAGAAATAAAGCTATGAGAAAGTTATTTGCGCTGCTTGCCGCGCTGGTCATGACGGTCAGCCTGCTGGCAGCCTGCGGCGATCAGCCGAAGGAAACCACACCGGCTCCGACCCAGGCGCCGACGGAAGCCCCGACCCAGGCCCCTGCTACGGAACCTGCGGGGAATGACGACTTAACTGCCGCCAAGGATTACGTCTTTGCCATGTACAACAACAAGGCCCTGGCGACGCCCGCCGACTATCAGGTGACCGCAGTCGTTGCCATCGCCGGCGTCAAGTACAACGTGGAATGGTCCGCGGAAATCACCGCCGGCCCCGCTGATTCCGTCAAGATCGGCGCCGTGGAGAACAACCAGGTCACCATCGACGTGAACGAGCAGAGCCCCGAGGAAGTCAGCTACAACCTGGTCGCGACCGTAAAGGACGCTTCCGGCAAGACCGCCAGCGTTTCCTTCCCGCACACCATTCCGGCCTACAAGGAATTCACCTGGGATGAGTACGTAGCGGCCAAGGAAGGCGACACCGTCGTCGTCAAGGGCGTGATCAGCGCGACCATGTCCAAGACCCGCGGCAATTCCGCCAACTGCCTGTATCTGCAGGATGCTGACGGCGGCTACTACGTATACAACATGGCCGACGATCCCGACGCCGCCGGCTATAAGCCCGGCATGACGGTCCGCGTCACCGGTTCCCGCTCCACCTATTCCGGCACCTATGAGATCATGAACGGCACGGTCGAAGTGCTGGACAACGGTCCCGCCGAGCTGGACGTGACGGATCTGACCGAGCTCTTTGCGAACGCCTCCTCCTTAAAGGACGCCGAGCTGACCAAGCGCCAGGCCAAACTGGTCACGGTCAAGGGCGTGGAGATCACCGGCCAGGATACCGGCAGCGGCTACTACAAGTTCAAACTGGGCGCGCTGGAGAGCTACGTACGTATTTCCTCCTCCGTCTGCCCGCTGACCAAGGACGAGCAGGCTCAGTTTATCGCCGCGCATGCGGAGCATCTGGGCTGGATCGCCAACGTGACCGGCGTGCTCTGCGTCTATGACGGCGCCTTCTATCTGACGCCCGCCACGATCGACGCCATCGAATACGTAGGCCTGCCTGAAAAGAGCGACGCCGAAAAGGTCGCCTATGAAGCGGATCTGCTGGCTGTTCCGGAAAAGATCACCGAAGATACCGAAGTCGCGATCGCGGCGGCCGGCCAGAGCTACGATGACGTTGCCATCGCCTGGACGAGCGACAATGAGTGCGCGGCGGTGGAAGACGGCAAGATCGTCTTCATCTGCCCCGATGCGGATACCGAAGTGACCGTCAAGGCCGTCCTGACCTGCGGCGCGGAAGTCGTTGAGAAGGAATTCAAGGTCCTCGTGGAAGCGGCTGCGACCGACGTCTACGTGGCGGAGCCCGTGGAAGCGCCGGCAGCCGGCGAAGCCTACAAGCTGGTCCTGTTCCAGAATCTGGCCGGCGGCGTGTTCTACTTCAACGGCGAAGCCAGCGGCGACCGTTATCTGGGCACCACCGAGAAGGCTGACAAGGCCGTCGACGTGTACCTGGAAGAGGTCGAAGGCGGCTTCAAGCTGTACTTCATGAACGGCGAAGAGAAGACCTATATCGAGATCGGCGAGAACGCGGAAGGCAAGACCGCGGCTCAGCTCAAGGCCGAGACCGACGTCGTAGCCGTCTGGAATGAGGAAGCCAAGACCCTGTTCACGACCGTTAACGGAACGAATTACTATCTGGGCACCTACAAGACCTATACCACCTTCAGCGTTTCCAAGACCGATTACATCATCGGCGAGAAGGCGGCTGACATTGATATCAGCCAGTTCCCGGCCCGCCTGTGCAAGGTGGCTCCGGCCCAGTACAAGGCCAATATCGTGGAAGAACCCGAAGCCGACAAGGCTTACAAGCTGGTCCTGTTCCAGAATGCGGCCGGCGGCGTGTTCTACTTCAACGGCGAAGCCAGCGGCGACCGTTATCTGGGCTCCACCGAGAAAGCCGATAAGGCTGTCGACGTATTCCTGGAAGCGGTGGAAGGCGGCTACAAGCTGTACTTCATGAACGGTGAAGAGAAGACCTACATTGAGATCGGCGAGAACGCGGAAGGCAAGACCGCGGCTCAGCTCAAGGCCGAGACCGACGTCGTGGGCGTGTGGAATGCGGATGCCAAGACCCTGTTCACGACCGTGAACGGCACGGATTACTATCTGGGCACCTACAAGACCTACACCACCTTCAGCGTCTCCAAGACCGACTACATCACCGGCGACAAGGCTGCGGACATTGATATCTCGCAGTTCCCGTCCCGTCTGGTGGAACTGGAGCTCGTGAAGGTCGAAGCGAAGATCGTGGAAGAGCCCGAAGCCGATAAGGCTTACAAGCTGGTCCTGTTCCAGAATCTGGCCGGCGGCGTGTTCTACTTTGACGGCGCTGCCAGCGGCGACCGCTACCTCAGTTCTACCGACAAGCTGTCCAAGGCTGTCGACGTGTATCTGGAAGCGGTGGAAGGCGGCTACAAGCTGTACTTCATGAACGGTGAAGAGAAGACCTACATCGAGATCGGCGAGAACGCGGAAGGCAAGACCGCGGCTCAGCTCAAGGCCGAGACCGACGTTGTGGCCGTATGGAATGCGGATGCCAAGACCCTGTTCACGACCGTGAACAGCACGGATTACTATCTTGGTACTTACAAGACCTACACCACGTTCAGTGTTTCCAAGACCGATTATATCACCGGCGACAAGGCTGCGGACATCGATATCTCGCAGTTCCCGTCCCGCCTGGTTCTGATCACGGAAGCAGAGTAATCAGTGTTTCCTGAGACGGGACAAAAAGTGAGGGGCGCCTTCGGGCGCCCCTTTTTGATACTTCAGATCTTTTTCACAGCTTATGTAGATCCGATATGAGAAATCAGATCACAGCTGCGCGGTGTGCTCTTCGTACGGCAGAACGGCGATCTCCAGGTTCCCGTTGCGGGTGCGGAGCTCGTCGATGAAAGCCTTTTCCTCGGAGGGATCCTTCAGATGGATCTTGAAGGAAAGCCGGAACATGGAGCCCATGCCAGTGGTCTTGACGCCCGCCTTTTCCACGCTCCTGCAGTAGTGAAGGAAGATGTCGTCAAAAACGTCACTGTAATCCAGCGATTCGGGAATGGTCACGCGCAGCGTCATTTCAGGCGCGATGTTCTTATGCTCAAAGATGGGAAGAGAAGCGACAAGGGAATAGATCACGGCCAGCCCCAGCAGGATGATCACGCCGTAGCCCAGATAGCCCATGCCGTAGGCGATGCCGGAGCCCATGGTGATCAGGATCGCGGCCAGCTCGTCCGCGGTGCCCTGGGCGGAACGGAAGCGGATGAGGCCGAACACGCCGCCGCCGATGGCGACGCCGGCGCCGATATTGCCCTTCACGAAGGTGATGACCGTCGCGATGATGAAAGGCAGGATCGCTGTCACAAAGAAGAAGCGCGGCGTGGAGCGGATACGGAAGCTCATGATCCAGGCATAGACGAAGCCGGAGATCAGGGCGACGGAAGCCATCAGGAAGAACTGGCCGGCAGTTACGGTGGAGGTATAGATGGAATCAAACATGGTGTTTATCCTTTCTTGATATCGTCAGATGGCGGCACCTGTCCGGATGAACGGCTGCTGCTTCAGGATCTGCTGTTTATAGGCTTCGCCGACCTTGGAAAAGCTGGCGCGGCGGATCTTGTCGTCGGAGAGAATGGAAGCCAGCCAGAGCGGCATAGCCTGCTGGACTTTGATCTCCAGGACGGAGTATCCCGGCGGAAGCAGGAGCGTACCTTCCATGGAGGTTTTTAAGTCCAGATCTTTCGTCCGGTAGCGCGGCGCTTCGTCGATGGTCAGACGCAGGTCGCCGCCGGGTTCAAAGTAAGCGGTCCGGTCGTATATGATCAGGCAGGCCGGGACCAGCGTTTTGTAATAATCGCGGAAATAGACGATCTCGCGGTTGATCTGGCCGCCCGCGCAGATATCGCCAAGGCCGTCGAAGAAGCGCTTGACCAGCGGCAGGGTGGACTGTACGCGCCGCTTGTAGACGATGCCTTCCGACTTTCGTTTAAGCTCCAGAAAGACGGGAGAGCTGTCCGTGGCCAGGCCGTAGGAGCGCAGGCGGATCTTTTCCTTAAACGGCGGCTTCTCGATCGAAGTCCGGATCAGCCGGTAGTCAGGCGTATCGTAGTAAAGCGAGGCGATAGAGGTCTTGCCGAAAGCATCGGGCTCCATGTGCCCTTTGATGCGCTCCCGGAAGAAATCTGCCTGTTCGGGGCTGATCAGGTACTTCAGCTCGAAGCGCTTCATCACCACGATGGGGTTTGCCACTTCTGCCATAAGACTCACCCCGCTTACAGGTAAAGCTTCAGGATGAAGCGGCCGCCTTCGACCTTGGCGCTGGCCCGTCCGCCGATCTGATAGACCGCGTCCTTGACAAAGGAGAGGCCGAGGCCCGCGCCGGCCGTGCCTTCCGCATTCGGCAGGCGGATAAAGCGGTCGAAGACGTTGTCATAACTGCCGTCCGGCAGGCTACAGTCGTTCTCAAGCGTAACGATGATGCGGCCTTCCTTCTTTTCGGTCCGGATCGCGGCTTCGCTTAAGGCAAAGCGGGAGACGTTCTCCAGCAGCTCGTCCGCGATCCGCTTCAACAGCTCGGGGTTGGCCTGCAGAGAGATCCCTTCCTGATACTGCTCGGTGACCGTGATGCCGGCGGCGCGGAGACTTTCTTCCGCCCCGCTGACAGACTGTGAGAATACGTCGCGCAGCAGGCAGGCGGTAACGGCGTCGTTCTGGTTGAAGATCGCCAGATTGCCCAGATCCTTCGTCAGATCGGCCATCCGATTGACCTGACGGTGGATGGAGGTCGTGTAATCCGAAGGCCCGTTCTCGCGCTCGATCAGCTCGGTATCGGCCTGAATGACGGTGAGCGGGATCTTGAATTCTTTTTCGGCTTCCAGGATGAACTGCCGCTGTTTGCGGTCGGCTTCCTCCAGCGGCCGGAACAGCCTTTTGCTGATCAGGCTTAAGAAAAGGAAGCTGATCAGAAGCCCCAGCGCCATGCCGATCAGGGAAATGACAAGGATGCGGTAGGAAGGCGTCAGCTCGCGGCCCTGGTCGATGACGGTCACGTAAACGGAGTCTCCCCTGGTGTAGCAGCGGTAGCGGTAGGTGCCGCGGGTCCAGCCGGTGACGTCCTTTTTGCCCTCTGTCTTCAGCGCTTCGGCCCAGCGGATGGCTTCTTCCTCGGTCACGGCGGCGATCTGATAGGCAGTTACGGACGTCTCACCGCTTTTCTTCTCGAAGCAGACGGTAAAATAGCGGATGCTGAAGCCGGTCTCCGGCGATTCCGGACCCATCGGCCCGAGGCCGTTTCGGAAGAAGGGCTGTGCGGGAAAGGCTCCGTCTTTGAGAAAGTCGGTGCCGGCGGGCGGAGCGGTGTTGGGGGTAAAGCCTTCCGGCGCTTCCTCAAATTTCCCCTTGTTTTCGGCCAGCATCGCGGTGACGGCGTCCGCGTCGGAGGCGGCCATCGTAAAGTTGGTGCCGTTGATGATGGTGAGTATCGTCAGCAGCAGTACGAAGACTGCCAGCATGGCGTAAAGTACGAATTTTCTGCGGACCTGTTTCATAAAGTCACCGCCTTTGTATCTTTGAGCTTCAGGATCTCCCGGATCTTGTCCTCCAGTTCGAAGGGGGTGAAAGGATAGGGAAGGAAGGCTTCTTCCGGCAGAAGATCCCGGTACAGTTCTTTTGTTTTCTTTTCGTTGATCAGGAGGATGACGGCGCTGCCTTCCTCCTTCAGAAAGCGCAGCAGGCCTTTCAGCTCCAGACGGGGCAGCCGGGCGTCCGTGATGACGAGCTCCGCACCGCCGGCCAGCTGAGTAAAGAGCTGGGGCCCGTCGAATGCGGTCAGGACCGTCCGTCCGTCAGCCTGAAGAAGTTTCCCGTAACACAGGAGCAGATCCCGGTCGCTGCTGGCAAAGAGGAGCTTCATGGAGCACATTTCCTTTCTGAATGAATTCGGCGGAGCCGGATCGTCCGGTTCCGCCGAAAGTATACTAAAATTATGTCTGGATTACAATTTGCGTGTGTGAAGATTGTGTGTTCTGCAGGAAAAGAAAGTGTGAAAGACCGTCTGCCTCTCAGTTTCCTCCTCGCGCCCGGACGAAAACTTTTCTCACTAGTCGCTTCGCTGAATCGTTCGAAAAGTATTGTCCGGCTCGCTCGGCGATTAAGAAAGACGAAAAATGTGTGGTTTAAATATGTAAGGCTTTATACGCTTCCAGGTCCGTGCGGTTGACGGTCAGGGGGGTGACGGAGATGTGTCCGTTCATGACGACGTCGAGGTCCAGCGCAGGGTCGAAGGTGCCCTGCCAGACGGAGAAGCCGACGGCCTGCAGCAGGTCGCCGCCGCGGCTCTCATAGCGGTCCCGGTAGTAGGGGCCGGCCTGGCGGGTCCAGTAGATGGTGCCGTCGGCGGGCGGGGCGATGTTGATGTTCAGGAGATCGGTCTTTTCCAGAAGACGGCGGCTCTGAACGTAGTCCCAGATGCGGTCCAGACCGGTGCCGACCGTCGGGAAGCCGTCCGGACTGGTAGAGAAGGCGATGGCCTTCTTGCCGGAATAGGCCGCTTCGAAGATGGCGCCGCAGGTGGCCGAATAGACGATGTCCCAGCCGACGTTGAAGCCGCGGTTGATGCCGGAGAAGACGATATCGTAATCCAGAAACAGGCCGGCGTCCGCTACGCGGATGCAGTCGGCCGGCGTGGACCCGACAGCCCAGGCGGGGATATCGTCCGGGAAATCGACTTTGATGACCGGAAACGGCGCGTGGATATCGATGCTCTGGCTTTTGGCGCTCTGCTCGACCAACGGGGCTACGACCGTGACCTCGCCGAGCTTTTTGGCCCAGGTCGCCAGGATCTCAATGCCTTCGGAATGGATGCCGTCGTCGTTCGTGATCAGGATCTTCATAACCAGCCCTCATGAGTGCGCTTGTATTCGCCGAGCATCTCGTCCGCCTCGCGGATCAGGGCATCGGCTTCTTCCCAGCTGTAAACGGTGGCGCCGGCGGCCTTGTCGTGCCCGCCGCCGTGATAGCGCGTGGCCAGCTCCTGTACGGTAATAAAGCGGGAGCGGAGTCTGACGCGGATCGAACCGTCGCCGTTGTCGATAAAGGCCAGCCAGATCAGATAGTTTTTGATGGAGTCCAGATAGCCGATGGTGTTGCTGGCGGTTTCGCGGTCCAGTCCGAAGCGCTTCTGCATATCAAGCGTGACGAACAGATACGCGACGCCGTTTTCGGTGCGTTCCATGTTTTCATAGACATAGGCGGCGTATTTGAACTGCTCGTAGTCTTCCAGATTCAGGTGCGCGAACAGTGTCTCGGTGTCGATGCCCACGTCCAGCAGAACGCCGGCCAGCCGCAGGGTCTCCCCGGTCACGGACGGGAAGCGGAAGCGGCCGGAATCGGTGACCATGCCCGCGTAGAGCGGGAGAGCGGCCTCCTTCGTCATCACCAGTTCGCTGCGGAAGCTCACGTAAAAGTCCACGATCATCTCGCAGGCGGAAGAGCGCTCCTCCTCGACCCAGGAGATATCGCCGTAGGGCTTGTCGTCGATATGGTGGTCGATCTTGATCAGCTCCCGGCCGAGATCGATCTTTTTGTTGGAGATGCGGTCCTTCGTCCCGCAATCGATCACGATGACCAGCGCGCCGTCGTAGAAGCTGTCGTCAGGCGTCTCGTCGTCCGGACCCAGAAAGGCCAGGTACGTGGAGGAATCCTCGCTGACCAGACGGATATCCTTTTCCGGAAAGCTGGCGCGGAGCAGGGCGGCAAAGCCGTGCGTGGAGCCGATGGCGTCGCCGTCCGGCCGAATGTGGCGGGAGATCACGATCTTATCGTAAGCTTTAATCTTGTCCAGGATAAGCTGCTTGACCGTTTCGTTCATCTGTTTTCTTCTCCTGTCTGTGATTCTTTCCGAAGGATCTCATCCAGATCCGTCAGCAGGGCTGAGACCTCTTCTTTATCCTTCAGGGTGCAGCCGCAGGCCTTTGCGTGGCCGCCGCCGCCGTATTTTACCGCGACCGGCTGAATGGTATACCGGCTGGACCGCAGCTCCGTCAGGATCCCTTCCGGGCTTTCGGTAAAGTTGGCCCAGATATCGATCCCCTTCAGATCGCTCATGACGCCGACCATGCCGCGGGAAACGTCGAAGATGCCCATCCCCAGCGCTTCGATCTCTTCCTTACTGTTGTACAGATAGGCCGTGCCGCCGGGAGAGTACTGAATTTTCATCGCGAAATGCGCGCGCTTCTGCACCTCCTCCACGGTGGAAGAGTACAGGTTCCGGTAAAGCTCGTTGGTATCGATGCCCTGCTCCAAAAGCGCGGCGGCGAGCCGCAGCGTGCGGGGCGTAGTGGAATCGTAGCGGAAGCGGCCGGAATCCGTGACCATGCCTAGGTAGAGCGGCAGCGCGGAACGGGGCGAGAGCTTCAGGCCCGTTTCCAGCGCGAAATCCGTTATCAGGCCGCAGGCGCTCTCAAAGGAAGAATCCGAAATATCCGCGTCCGCGATCGTCTCCTGAAAGAGATGATGGTCAAACCGGACCGTTGCGGCGGCCTGCTCAAAACGCATGTCCGAGATCAGAGACCGGGCGCCGCAGTCCAGAATGATGCAGAGAGCCTCCGGAAAAAGCCCGTCCGGGACTTCCTGCGGCTCACAGTCCGGCAGATAGGAAAAGCGCGCGGCGGAATCCCCGACGGCGTAAATGCGTTTTCCCGGGAAGTTGTCTTCCAGCAGGTGCCGCATGCCCGTCTGTGAACCGGCGGCGTCGCCGTCCGGCATCGAATGGCGGTGCAGGATTATGGTGTCGTACTGCCGGATCAGGTCCAGCGCTTTTCGGTACAGAGGATTCATTCGTTCTCCTTTCTGCCGTCCTTTCCGTCCTGCCCGGCATAGCGGGCCAGCAGATAGTCCTTCACGTTTTGGGAGGGGTCGTCCAGAACGTCTTCCAGCATGCGCTGGAGAAGTTCGCCCATCTCTCTGCCGGGCCGGATGCCGGCTGTGATGAGGTCGCTGCCGTTTACGGCCAGATCCTTCAGGCCGACGGGCTCCTTGTTCCGCAGGATCTCTTCATAGGCCTTTACTGTGCTCTCGAAACGGGGCTCGAATTCCAGGCGGGAGAGCGGTCCCTTGCCTTTGTTGTCTGCCTCGATAAAGGTCAGATAATCCGGGAACAGGTCCTCCCCTACGCGCCCTATCAGCCGGCGCACGTTTGCCGGCGTGGGCTTCACACGGAGATCGTGCACTTCGACCAGGCGGACGACCTGATCCAGCGTTTTATTGTCGTAGCGGAATTCTTTCAGGAAGTCCCGGGCATAGACGGCGCTTAAAGCGGGGTGTCCCTTGAAATGGTCGATGCCCTTCTCGTCCGTGGTCCGAGCTTCCGTCTTGCCGGTATCGTGCAGAAGAGCCGTCAGGCGCTGCAGCAGCGTGGGCGGTGCCGCTTTTAAAACTTCGAGCGTGTGATGGCCCACGTCGTAGATATGGAAGGGGGAATGTTGCGGCGTGGCGAGCATCTCGTCGAAGCGCGGCATGATCACGGCGCTGATGCCGGTGCCGGAAAGGATCTCGAAGTATTCGGGATGATCGGAGAGAAGGAGCTTGTTGAGCTCGTCGCGGATCCGTTCCTTGCTGACGAGCGTAAGGCGCGGAGCCAGCAGGCGGATGGCCGCATAGGTCTCATATTCGATGCCGAAGCCCAGCTGGGCGCAGAAACGCACGGCGCGCAGCATCCGGAGCGCGTCCTCGGTGAAACGTTCCTCCGGAACGCCCACGGCGCGGATGCGCTTTTCCTTCAGGTCTGACATGCCGCCGAACAGGTCGATCAGCCCTTCTTCGGGCGACCAGGCCATAGCGTTGACGGTGAAATCGCGGCGGGAGAGATCTTCCTTCAGGGAAGAGACGAAGCGGACGCTGTCGGGATGACGGCCGTCGCTGTAGGCGCCGTCCGTCCGGTAGGTGGTGACTTCGAAGCCTTCCCGGCCGAACATGACGGTCACGGTCCCGTGCTTGATGCCGGTCGCGACGGTACGACGGAAAAGCCGCTGGACTTCTGACGGCTGGGCGGACGTGGTGATATCCCAGTCGCCGGGCGTCCGGCCGAGCAGACTGTCGCGTACGCAGCCGCCGACGGCATAGGCTTCATGGCCGGCACGGCGGAGCGTATTCAGAATGGTTTCGACCCTGGGCGGCAGAGTGATCGTCATAAACGGAGACTTCCTTTACTGTCTGATGGGGTGCTGAAAGTGCGGACTGAGGGACTCGAACCCTTACACCTCGCGGTACAGGAACCTAAATCCTGCGCGTCTGCCAATTCCGCCAAGTCCGCGCGGAGCCTGTGCTCCGGAAAATAAAAAACGCCTTGCGAACACAAGGCGCGGTGTGTGCGTTAGAGGATTCGAACCCCCGACCTTTTGGTCCGTAGCCAAACGCTCTATCCAGCTGAGCTAAACGCACCCGTTCCAACGGAACGCTCCTTATCATAGCGCCGCCGTTTTAAAATGTCAAGCATTTTTTGAAACAAATTAATGACAGTTTTTTCTTTCTGTGCTATAATGCTTCGGTACGTTAGGAGGAATGCAATGGCAAGAGATTGTGACAATACATCCTGTACCCGCGAAAGCTGCGAAGGCTGCCCCTCGAAAGCCGGCGGACCCGTCGATTTTTCTGCTCCGATGAATGCCGAAAGCCGCATTGCGCACGTGATCGGCGTCATGAGCGGCAAGGGCGGCGTCGGAAAGTCGTCGGTCACGGCGCTTCTGGCCGTGGCGCTGCGCAGGCAGGGATATCAAGTAGGCATCCTGGACGCCGACATTACGGGACCCTCGATCCCGCATCTGTTCGGCATTAACGATATACCCGGCGCGGTCGGCGACGATATGCTGCCGGCGGTCACGGAGACCGGAATAAAGATCATTTCCGTCAACCTGCTGCTGGAGGATACGTCCAGTCCCGTGATCTGGCGCGGACCCGTCCTTGGCTCCGTCATCAAACAGTTCTGGAGCAACGTGATCTGGGGCGAGCTGGATTATCTGCTGGTGGATATGCCGCCCGGAACCGGGGACGTGCCGCTGACGCTGTTTCAGTCGCTGCCGCTTGACGGCGTGATCCTCGTCAGCTCCCCGCAGAGCCTGGTGAATATGGTCGTCGGCAAGGCTTACGGCATGGCTGCGATGATGGGGATCCCCGTGCTGGCGGTGATCGAAAACTTCAGCTATATCGTCTGTCCGGACTGCGGAAAGAAACTGTACGTCTTCGGGGAAGGGAAGACCGAAGAGTGGGCAAAGCTTCACGGCGTCCCCTTTGCCCTGAAACTCCCGATGGATCCCGCCGTCAGCGCTTACGGCGACGAGGGAAAGATCGAAGTCTATCCCGGCCGAGAGATCGAAGCTGTGATTTCCTGTCTGAGGTAGCTTCCATGAGAAAAACCGTACTGAGACGCGGCGCCGTGCTTTTTCTGACGGCGGTGCTGCTCCTTTCATTCTTCGTTTCCCCGGCCGCCGCCTCCGGCGCTGAAACGGGCCGGACGAAGATCGGCCGGGAGGATCACGCTTTTGTGGAGCTTCCGGGCTTCGTCAAGCCGGCGGAACCGATCATCAACGGAAAGTCGGCGATCCTGGTCGAGCTGAATACCGGCACCATCCTGTATGCCAAAAACATGAACCAGCGGATGTATCCCGCGAGCACCACGAAGGTGATGACCGCGCTGCTGGCGCTGGAGAACCTTTCCCTGGACGACACGCTGACGATCTCCTACAATGCGACGCACGACCTGATCGACGGCGGCTTTGACTGGCGCTTCAAGGAGGGTCAGGTCTTTACGATCCAGGAAGCCCTCTACGGCCTGTGCCTGAATTCGGTCAATACGCTCGGCTACGCGCTGGCGGAAAAAATGGCCGGCAGCGTGTCCGCCTTTGCGGCCATGATGAACAGCCGGGCGGCGGAGCTCGGCGCCCTGAATACCGCCTTTACCAATCCGCACGGCCTAAACGACCCGAATCATCTGACGACGGCCTACGATATGGCCAAGATCCTCTGGGGAGCGATCGAAATCGACGATTACCGCCGGATCGCCGGAACGGAGTATTATAACTGCCCCGAACTCAAGGACGGGCAGATTATGAACTTTACCCATACGCTGTCCTTCCTGCATCCGGACAACAAATGGTACGACTCCCGTGTGGTCTGCGGCAAGACGGGATGGACCGAAGACGCCAGCTTCTGCCGCGCCGTGTACGCGACGGACGGAAAGCTGGATCTGATCTGCGTCGTCTTTTATTCCAGCGGCGAGAACGGGGACCGGGTGGAGCAGGACGTGGAATCCCTGCTGGATTACGGCTTTCAGAACTATTCGCTGATCGGCGTCCCGGATTTCGGAGACGGCACCGTTCTGCAGGGGAAGATCAGGAACCAGAACGGCGAAGTGCAGACGATCGAGTTTTCGACCGGCGCGGGCCGGTCTCTGACGGGCGGCAGCCGGATCCTGGTCCCGAACAATTACGCGGAGATGAACTGGCGCCTGGACCTGGCCTTAAGCGGCGAGGAATTAAAGGGCTACGCTTCCCTGGGCGGCGTGCCGCTCGTGGAATACCCGCTTTCCCTGAAGCGGCCGGAAGAATCGACGACGAGCAATTATTTCCCGACGGCAGTTCCCAATACCAGCACGCAGCAGGAGCCCAGCCGGAATGAAACGGTCCCCGGCTCCTCCGGTACGACGGACCCGGCGGAAACGCTGCCGGACGGCAGCAGCGCGAACGGCCAGAGCGGATCGGCTGCGGACAACCAGGACAAGGACGGAAAGCTGAGCGGCAATATCCTGCTGCTGGCGCTGATCGTGTGCGGCGCGTTCTTCCTGCTGTGCCTGATCGGCCTGCTCTTTACGATCGGACAGAACAGAAGGCTGCGCAAGCGCGTGGACCGGCGGAACGCCTTAAAGAAAGACTCATGAAGAAAGAAATCTTACAGATCCGATATCTGACGGAGGACGCGGAGCCGCTGACCTACGTGGAGGGAAAATCCGACTGGATCGACCTCCGGGCGGCCCGGGAGATCCATTTCGAGAAGGGACAGTTCCAGTTGATCCCCCTGGGTATCGCCGTAAAGCTTCCCGCGGGCTATGAGGCGCACGTGGCGCCCCGCAGCAGTACGTTCAAGAATTTCGGCCTGCTGCAGGTGAACGGGGTCGGCGTGGTGGACGGATCCTATTGCGGCGACGGCGACGAATGGTTCGTGCCGATGCTGGCGACGCGCGAGGTGACGGTGCATAAGGGCGACCGGATCTGCCAGTTCCGGATCCTGAAGAATCAGCCGCCGCTGGAGTTCGTGCGGGTGGAGCACTTAGGTGAAAAGGACCGGGGCGGCTTCGGCAGCACGGGGATCCGGTAAATAAAAATATCTTCTGAACGGCACGGTCTCCGGATGATGCCGTTTTTCAAAAGGAGAGCAGGATGTTATTCACAGAACCGACGGAAGAATACGGCGCTCAGATCCACGCCTACCGGCAGGCGTTCCTGGATGCCGGGGATTCCATGGACGGGACCGCGGGACTCAGAACGACGGAGGATCCGCTGGAATGGGTCCGCCGCTGCCGGCGGTGCCGGGATGCGGCGACCGTCCCGGACGGACTGGTTCCGGCCACGCAGTATATTTTTGTGCGTGAGAGCGACGGGAAGATCGTTCGGATGCTTCAGGTAAGGCACTGCTTCAACGGCTATCTGGAAAAGTTCGGCGGCCATATCGGCTACTCGGTGGCTCCGGACGAACGCCGGCGGGGCTATGCCGCGCAGATGCTGAAGGCAGCCCTCCCGAAGTGCAGGGAACTGGGCCTGGACCGGGTGCTCATTACCTGTCTGAGCGGGAACGAAGGCAGCCGGCGGACGATCCTGAAAAACGGCGGCGTCTACGAATCCACCGTCTATGACGGAGACGAGGGCGCCGAGCTGGAACGCTATTGGATCGAGATCCCCTGAACGGATCCCCGTAAACAGAAAAAAGAAGGCCGGAAGGAGTTTTCCTTCCGGCCTTTTGTCTGCCTCTCCGGAGACGTTTTTTATTTCATGGAGAGGACGCCCATCGGGCAGGTGCCGACGCAGGCGCCGCACTGGATGCAGGCATCCCGGTCGATAGACCAGTCGCTGCCTTCCACGGTGATGGCGCCCATCGGGCAGGCGCCGGCGCAGGCGCCGCAGTAGATGCAGCCTTCGCCGAATATGACGCCGGACTCGCCGACCGATGCCGCTGCGGGAGCTTCCTCCGGAGCCGCCTTGGATTCGGGCGCGGCCGGAACGGATTCGACCGTAACGGGAGCTTCTTCAGGAGCCGCTTTGCCGCTCAGCCCGCCGATGCTCAGGGTCTTCTTCGGGCAGCCGGCGACGCAGATGCCGCACCAGACGCACTTCTCGCGGTCGATGCTCCAGCTCTTCGTCGTCCGGTCGACCGTGATGGCTTCCATCGGGCACTTGCGCATGCAGAGGCCGCAGTAGATGCAGTCCGGACCTAAGATGACGCCGGTATCCCACTCGTTTGCGGCCTGCGGGATCAGGCCGGAGAGGAGGGCGGGCGCCGCTTTTTCCGCGGTTTTAGGCGCATTTGCGGCTTTGGCCGTATCGTTGCCCGGTGCGGGCTCAGAAACGCTCTGAGGGGCCTTTACGGGCGCTACAGGGGCATTCTGCGGAGCGGGGGCAGCTTTGACGGGCGCGGCCGCGGGGGCCGGTTCCGCCTTGACGGCTGCGGCAGGCGCCGCCGCTTTTTCAAAGCGGGCAGGCGTGTCTTCATCTACTTCGCTTAAGGAGAGCGTCTTCTTCGGACAGCTGGAAACGCACAGGCCGCAGCGGATGCAGACGCTCCGGTCGATCTCCCAGGTCTTGGCGGCGCGGTCAACGGTCAGCGCGCCGACCGGGCACTTCTTCGAGCAGAGCGTGCAGAACACGCAGTCGCCGCCGTTGACGACGCCCTGCGCCTTCGGTTCCTGGAAGGAGAGCGCCTTCTTCGGGCACTTGTCGATGCAGCGGCCGCACTGGACACAGTCGTCGTAATTGATGGTCCAGCTCTTCGTGGCGCGGTCAACGGTTATGGCGTTTTCCGGGCAGTTCCGCGCGCAGAGGCCGCAGTAGACGCAGTTCGCCTTGTCCAGGGTCACGCGGCCGGCCACCTTCTTCCTGATGCGGCTGCCGGTCACGATCAGATCTTTCGGATCTTCCGCGACCATGTGATAGTCGTCGCTTAAGGAGATCGCCTTGGTGCCGCAGAAATCCTGGCAGGTGCCGCAGAAGGTGCAGCTGGTCAGATTGATGTCGTAGGTGATCTTTTCTCCGCCTTCGACCTCCTCTACGGTGCGCGTGATGGCGCCGGGCGAGCAGACTTTGATGCACATGCCGCAGTTGACGCATTTTTCCGCGTCATAGACGATGCGGCCGCGGTACGCGGGCTTGGCCTGCACCTCCACTTCGGGGAAGCGGACGGTGCTGGGCTTGTGAAACAGGTTGGATAATGCTTTTTTCGCGAAGGGGAACATCACATAGCCTCCCTTTTCTTCTTCAGGATCTGCGCGGCCTTGTACAGCCCCTCGATGATCGCTTCGGGCTTGGGCGTGCAGCCGGCAATGGCCACGTCCACCTCGCAGAACTTCTCCAGCGGAGCCTCCACGGAGTAGCTGCCCTTAAAGACGTTGCCGGACTGCGGGCAGGAGCCGATGGTCACCACGCAGTGCGGATTCGGGACCTGCTCCAGCGTCCGGAGCAGTCTGTCCTTCGACTGCGAAGTGATGGGGCCGGAGACCACCACGATATCCGCGTGCCGCGGGGTGCCGGCCAGCTTGAAGCCGTAGCGCTCCACGTCGTAGCGGGGGGTCAGGCAGGCGACGAGCTCGATGTCGCAGCCGTTGCAGGAGCCGGTGTTGACGTGGTAGATCCAGGGGGATTTCGTCATGCTTTCCGCAATGATCTTTTTAAACATGTCGCCGCCTCCTTACAGTCCGAACCAGACGAGGACCAGGCTGACGAGCGCCAGGCCGGCCACGACGGTCCAGTAGAATTTAAACAGGTGCTCGATCTTTAAGCGCGCGGTGAACGCGTGGATAAAGGTCATGCACAGGATGGTCAGCACGGCGCTGATGACGAAGAGAAGGGCGCCGCCGAGCAGCCAGTATTCGCCAAGATTGATGCCGCCCAGGAACAGGACCTGGAAGAGGGCCGTCATGACGAACATCTTGACAGCGGTGTTCAGCTTGAAGATGGCAAGAGGCGCACCGCTGTATTCGATCAGCGGGCCTTCGCAGATCTCGGTCTCGGCTTCCGCGACGTCGAAGGGCTGGGTGCCGACCTCCGCGGGGATGATCAGCAGGAAGGCCAGGGCCGCCGGGATCATGCTCCAGTGGAAGAGGAGGCAGCCGCTTTCCAGCTGCCATTCGGAGATGCTCTGCAGGGAGAAGACCAGAGAGCCGCCGCCGACCTTTTTCGCCACCGTCAGCAGGACCATGACGAGAGGCAGCTCGTAGCCGAGCATGACGACCATCTCGCGGGAGATGCCCACGCCGGCGAAGGGACTGCCGGAGGCGCTGCCGCCGATGATCAGGGCGACCGCCGGAATCGTCAGCAGGTAGAGGATGACGATCAGGTCCGCCACGCCGCCGAAAGCCGCCTTGTGGCCGAAGATCGGGAAAAAGAGCATCATCAGGGAAAGTGAGACCAGGCCGATGACCGGAGCCGCCTTGTAGATGCCGGGACGGGCCGCCGCCGGAATGATAGTTTCTTTCCCCATGAGCTTGAAGAAGTCATAAAAAGGCTGCACGATGGGCGGGCCGATGCGCCGCTGCATCCGGGCCAGCACCTTCCGGTCGATCCCGGCCAGGAGCAGTCCGCCGACGGCGGCAAACAGCAGGCCCGGGAAGATCAGAACGTGCAGGGCAACCAGGAGGATTTCTACTAATCTTGCAAGAATGTCAGGCATTTCATTTCCTCCTTACGACATGAAGATGAAGGTGAAGAGCGTGATCAGCGCGGTGCCGAGCACGACCCAGAGCGCGTAGTCGTTGGTGCGGCCGGAATGCAGGTCGTCCATGACTCTGAAGTAGCCCTTTAAGTCCTTCTTGAAGCCCCAGAACAGGTCGGAGCCGCCGACGTGCGAGTGCAGGCTCTTTTCGCCGCCGAAGAAGGTGGCGTGCTTGTCGTCCGCCGTCTTTTCAGGCAAGCTGATGGGGCCGCGCTCGCGGGCGCCGCTCATGGCGACCAGCGTGACGGCGCAGGTCACGATCACGAAGAGGATCAGCCAGAACACGGGATCCCAGATGCTGACGCTGGTGAAGGTGACGGGCTGCGGAGCGATGCCGTGGGAGAAGGCGTAGCCGTCGCCCATCATCGTATCCACGTATTTGGCCGGATCGGTCGCGGCGTTGACGGCCGGATTCACGAAAATGCCGACGGTCTTATTGTAGAACAGGCCGGCGGCCAGGCAGAGCGCCGACATGATGAACATGGGCAGCTGCATGCTGAAAGGCACTTCCCCCGTCCTCTCCAGAGAGGCCGGCGTCTGGCCGAAGAAGACCGCGCTCGTTACCTTGATGAAGGAGGCCAGGGTCATGACGGAGACCAGAAGCGCCACGACGGTGATGATCAGATAAACGATATTGCCGCTTAAGAGCGCCTTTTCGTAGGCCGCCTGATAGATGATCCACTTGGAGGCGAAGCCGTTGAAGGGCGGGATGCCGCTGATGGCGAAGGCGCCGGCCAGGAAGCAGACCGTGGTGTACGGCATCCGTTTGGCGAGGCCGCCCAGCTTGTCCAGATTCGTGGTGCCCGTGGCGTAGTAGACCGCGCCGGCCGTCAGGAACAGAAGGCCCTTGAACAGCGTGTGGTTCATGGCGTGGAACAGACCGCCGTAAAGGCCCAGGTTCGTGCCGAGGCCGACGGCCATCAGCACGTAGCCGATCTGCGAAATGCTGTGGAAAGCCAGCAGGCGCTTGAAATCGTGCTGCGCCAGCGCCATCGTGACGCCGATGAACATGGTCAGCGCGCCGAGGATGGAGAGCAGCAGCATCAGGGCTTCCTTATCCATGGCGCGGAACAGGATCCAGGTCAGACGGATGATCCCGTAGATGCCCGCCTTATTCACCATGCCGGAGAAGAGCGTGGAGACGGAAGCCGGAGCCGTAGCGTAGGCGTCCGCCGCCGGCGTGTGAAAAGGCACCACGAAGCTCTTGACGGCAAGGCCGGCCAGCATGGTCCCGAAGGCCAGCAGCGTGGTCGGCTGCATGCCCTGCGAGGAGATGAGCGCCGTGATCTGCGCCATGTTCAGCGTATGCGTGGTCAGGTACAGGAGCGCGACGCCAAGGAGCGTCATGGAGGAGCCGATGGAGCCGAGGACCAGGTACTTAAAGGCGCCTTCCAGCGCTTCCGGATGCTTTTTGTGACGGAAGGCCGTTAGGGCGACGGAAGCGAAGGTCATGATCTCGATCATGATGAAGAGGTTGAACACGTCGCCGGTGAAGACCAGACCGAGGACGGAGCCGGCCAGCATCAGGAACAGCGTGTAGTAGTGGCCCAGGTGGCCGTCGCGTGACATATAGCGCCAGGAGAAGATCACGCTCATCAGGAAGGTGAGGGCGGTCAGGAGGCCGAAGAAGAGGCCCAGACCGTCGATCTCATAGCCGATACCGAAGGCATAGCCGCCTTCCGGCGCCCAGGCGCCCATCCAGTAGGAGATCACCTCGCCGTTCAGGAAGACCGGGACGATCAGATAAAAGGTCATGGCCGCAGCGGCAAGGCAGGCGATGAGGCTGATGATATAGCGGACGTATTTGTTTTTGCTGCCGAAGATCTCCACCAGAAAGGCCGCGAGGAACAGACCCATAACGGAGATGACGGGGAAATGTACGTAGAAGTTGCTCATCCCTTTAACCTCCTGATCTCATCCGCGTCCGTGGTGTCGTAGCGGCGCTTCAGCATGATGACCAAGGACAGGGCCATGGCGTCAACGCAGGCGCCGATGACGATGCTGGTCAGCGTCAAAGCCTGGGGAATCGGGTCCACGAAGAGGGGCAGATTCCCGTTGATGATGTCCGAAAGCGTGTAGATCGGCGCGGTGGCGTCTTCATGGAAGCCGATGCTGACGATCAGCAGGTTGATGCCGTAATCCATGATGCCCATGCCGATGACGATCTTGATCAGCTCGCGCTTCGCGCACATGACGTACAGGCCGAGCGCGATGAGGCAGATGGCAACGATATAGTTGATGAGTATCATTCCTTCGCCTCCTTTCCGTCGTCTCCGTCCGGGGCCAGGACGCCCATGAGCAGCAGCAGCAGGAAGCCGACGCCGCAGAGGACCTTAAAGCCGACGGCGTAGCTCATGAAAGTGATGGTGCCGCCGCTGATGAGGTCGCCGACCGGACCGATGTTGTAGAACACGTTGCGGCAGAAGACGCTGCCGACGAAGATGCCGATGAGTCCCAGGATCACGTAGAGCGTGGCGCCGACGGACTCGCCGACCCGCAGCACGTCGCTGTTGATGGCGCGGGATGCGGTCTTATAGCCGTAGCCCAGGTAGAGCAGCAGGGCAGAGGACGCCACGATGACACCGCCCTGGAAGCCGCCGCCGGGGCTGACGGTGCCGAAGAGGATGATGTAGAGGCCGAAAACGAGGGCGAAGGGCAGGAACTTGTCAGCGCCGCACTTCACGACCACGTTTTTCTGCGTGATGCCGTTTTTATACTTCATCTTTTTCGTCCTCCTCTCCGTGATGGGACATCGCCAGGATCACGAAGGATCCGGCAATGGCGGTCAGAAGGATGAACGATTCTCCCAGCGTATCGTATCCGCGGAAGTCGAAAACGATGGAGGCGACGTCGTTGGCCGCATAGGCTTCGCCCAGGTTTTTCTGAACGATGATCGCGGCCGCGCCGTCCGCTTCTTGCTTCGTGCCGTCGTAGGTGGGCGGCAGGGTAGCCTTGGCCCAGACCAGCGCGTAAAGGCCGGCGGCCAGGATCAGTGCGGCGCAGCAAAGGGCGAGGATCCGTCTGGTTTTAGTCTTCATGAGGCTCGTCCTCCTTCTTTTCGTCGTGCTTCGACGTCTTCTGCAGGGCGATGATGAAGAGCACCGTGGAAAGGACGGCGCCGACCGCCGCTTCCGCGATGGCCACGTCGGGAGCCTGCAGCAGAATGAAGCCCAGGGCCACAAAGCCGCCCGTCACGCCCAGCGCGATGATGGAGGACAGGAGCTTTTTGGAGAAGGCCGCATAGAGCGCGCTGACAAGTACGCCGATCATGACCAGCGTGTTGAGAACGGTCAGCGCATCGAAATTCATCAGTGCCAGGAGATTAAGCTTCATCTTCCAGATCCTCCTTTAACTGATCTTCGGTCAGATCCTTTTCGGTAACGGCCTTGCTGGCGTAAGCGGCGCGGCCAAGGGCATGACCCGTGATGGGAGAGGTGAGCAGATAGAACGCGCCCAGCACGCCCAGCTTCACGGCCATGGCGGAATCCTTCAGGATGAAGACCGAGTACAGGATGCCCGCGATGATGACGCCCAGGATCCCCAGCGTGGAGATGTTTGTGGCGGACTGCATGCGGGACAGCGTATCCTTCAGGCGGATCAGACCGACGACGCCCGCGACGGCGAAGAAGAGGCTGATGCCCAACAAGACGTAAATTGCGGTCATCATAATCGTCCCTCCACGTAGCGGGCAATGATCACGGAGCCGATAAAGCCTAAGAGCGCCGTAACCAGTGCGATGTCCAGAAAGATCCCGCGGCCGCTGTAAAGCGCGAACAGCACCAGGGCGATATCCGTCAGCACGTCGATGCTGTCGGCCGCCACGGCGCGGTCCACGCCGCTGGGACCTTTAAACAGGCGGTAGAACAGAAGCAGCGCCAGTACGATAAAGCACAGCGCGCCGTAAAGAAAAACTTCCATCAGCGCCAGATCCTCCTTATCCAGGTCTCAAGAGTCCCCTTGATGGCCTTGCCGGCCTTCTCGGACTCCGTTTCTTTTACGTCGATCCAGTGAACGTAATAATAGCTTCTGCCGTTTTCCTCCACGATGTCCAGCGTAATGGTGCCGGGCGTTAAGGTGATGGAATTGGCCAACATGGACTGGCCGTATTCGCTCTTCAGCTCCGTCGGGATCTTGACGATGCCGGGCTTCGTCTTTTTCAGGCCCAGGCCGCGCAGCGCCATATCCGTATTGGCCTTGATCAGTTCGATGGGGAAGATGATCAGGCAGTAGAAGATGAGCAGCAGCAGACGGTCCGGCCGGAGGAGCCAGAAGGCCTTTTCGTGCACGAAATACCGGGCCGAAAAGACTGCGACCAGTAAGGAAATGAGAGCGCCGGCGATCAGGATCTGCCATTCTCCCTGCTCCAGGCCGTCCCAGAGCTGCGTGATCTCACCGGTCAGCAGCAGCCAGAACACCAGACAGAGAAGAAAGGTGGCGCACAGGGCGGGTAACTTATGCTTTTTCAAAAGAAACCTCCTTTGTAGAGTATTCTTGAATAGTCCTGCCTTCCCCTTGAGGGGAAGGTGTCACGCGCAGCGTGACGGATGAGGTATATAGAAGCAGCGTTTATTCGACCAGCAGGTCCGTGAGCTTGTAGCCGCTTCCGCCGGTCAGGCGGATCTTCTCGCTCCCGCAGACGGGACAGACGTACAGCCCCCGGCGTCCTTCGCTTTCGGCCCCGCAGGCTTCACAGCGGATCTGCGGCGGCACGTAGGAGGCGGCGACCTTCGCGCCTTCCGCCGCGGTTCCCCGGGAAAGCTCCTTCAGGGCGTGCTCCAGATAGGAGGGCACCACGCCGGAAAGGACGCCGATCTCGAGGCGGATCTCCAGGATCCGCACGGCGCCGTTTTCCTGAGCCAGCGGCAGGGCGGTCCGCAGGATCTGCTCGGCGATAGCGGTCTCGTGCATGGCTTAACGGTCCATACAGGAGAAGCACGGGTCGATGCTGGCGATGATCAGTCCGGCGTCAGCCACGGAGTTGCCCCGCAGCATGACCGGCACCGTCGGCGCGTTCTTGAAGGTCGGCACGTGGATGCTCACGCGCTTGGTGTACTCGGTCCCGTTCGTGACCAGCTTGTAGCAGAGCTGGCCGCGCGGCGCTTCATGGCGCACCATGTATTCGCCGGCCTTGATCTTCGGGATGCGGTAGCCCAGGTTGATGGCGCCCTTCGGCAGAAGATCCAGGGCCTGGCGGATGATCTTGATGCTCTCGAAGTTCTCCAGCACGCGGATCACGACGCGGCTGAACACGTCGCAGGTATCGAAGACGGCGATATCGAAATCAAAGTCGTCGTAGCTCGAATACGGCGCGTCCTTGCGCACGTCGACGGGAATGCCCGAAGCTCTGGCGTGAGGGCCGACCGCGCCGATGCGCAGCGCGTCTTCCTTCGTCAGGACGCCGACGCCTTTGGTGCGCAGCGCGACGGTCTTGTCGGCCAGCAGCATGTCCTTGATCACGTTCATGGAAGCTTCGATCTTATCCAGCATGGCCAGCACGTTCTTGCGGGTCTCATCCGAGATGTCGCGGCGGGCGCCGCCGATGGTCACCATGCCGTAGTTGACGCGGTTGCCGGTGATCTCTTCCAGGATGTCCATGATGGCTTCGCGGTCGTCCCAGCTGTGCATGAACAGGGAATCGTGGCCGATCAGGTGCAGGGCGATGCCCAGCCACAGATAGTGGGAGTGCAGGCGTTCCAGCTCCGCGATGATGACGCGGATGTACTGGCCGCGCTTGGGCACCTCGATCTCGCCGATGGCTTCGCAGGCCATGGCGTAGGCCAGCGCATGCGAATGCGAGCAGATGCCGCAGACGCGCTCCACCATGACGAGGTTCTGGATAAAGTTTTTCTGCTGTGCCAGCTTTTCGATGCCGCGGTGATTGTAGCCGATGAAGACTTCGGCATCCTTGATCTCTTCGCCTTCCACGTGCAGTCTGGCGTGGACCGGCTCTTCCAAAGCGGGATGGTAAGGCCCGATGGGGACGATATAGCTCATTCCTTGGCCTCCTTTCCGTGAGCTTTTTTGATCAGCTCATCCATGGGGGTGACCAGGATCTGGCCCTGGCCTTCCAGCATGGTGTCGGGCAGGAACAGGCGCTTCGAAACGTCCAGTCCTTCAAAGGTCAGGCCCATGAGCTCGTTGATCTCGCGCTCCGGCCATTCGGCGCCGAGATCGTAGATGTCGGCGATGCTGGGAAGGACGGATTCCCCTTCCACGACGTAGGATTCGATCCCGCCCTTGACTTCGAATTCGTAGGAAACGTTGGGCTTCCCGTCGTCCTCGAAATAGGCGTGGATCATGGCAAGAGGAACGCCTTCGGCCCGCAGCTTTTCGGCTGTCGGGCGCAGCTCCTCTTTGGTGATGCTGTGCTTATGATAGGTCTGCATAAAACCTCCTTCAGCGTTCATTTACTCAATCTGAAATAGTATAACATAAAAGAAGAGGATTGTCCTTTCTTTTTTGATGATTTTCAATATTGCTGCATAATATTTTTCTTATCCGGGCACGCCGCCTGTCAGCAGATGCGCGGGAACTGTGCGCCGGCGAGGGCGGTCAGGAGGCGTGAGCTGCCCCAGGGCGTGCGAAGGACCGGCAGGCCGGGGTGTTCCGCACAGACGGTCCCGATCAGCGCGGCGTTTCTGCCCTCGGGAAACTGCTTCATAAGAGCCAGGGCTTCTTCCGCTTTGTTTGCCGATACGACGGCGATCAGCTTCCCTTCGTTCGCGCTGTACAGCGGATCCAGTCCCAAAAGTTCGCAGGCGGTCCGCACGGCCGGATCCACCGGGATCGATTTTTCCGCAAGTTCAAATCCGAGGTCCGCGCTTTCCGCCAGCTCCGCGAGAACCGTGGCAAGGCCGCCGCGGGTCGGATCGCGCAGCATCTTCAGATCGGCGCCCAGACCGTAGAGGGCGGCGGCCATCGGGGCAAGATCCGCGCAGTCGGAGCTAAGATCCGCCTCCAGCATCTGCGGATGCCTTGCCAGCAGGATGGTCAGGCCGTGATTGCCCAGGGGGCCGGAGACCAGGACTGCATCGCCGGCTTTCATGGCGGCGGGAGAGAGTCCCGGCTGCTTCAGAACGCCGATGCCGGCCGTGTTGATAAACAGCCCGTCGCAGCTGCCTTTTTCGACGACCTTGGTATCGCCGGTCACGACGGATACGCCGGCTTTTTTGACTTCTTCGGCTGCAGAGGCGAGGATCTTCCGCAGATCCTCCGTCGGGAAGCCTTCTTCGATGACGAGGCTCAAGGAAAGGTATTTCGGCTCTCCGCCGGCCATCGCGACGTCATTCAAGGTCCCGCAGACCGCCAGCTTCCCGATGTTTCCGCCCGGGAAGAAGAGCGGCGAGACGACGAAGCTGTCGGTGGAAAAAACGAGCTGCTCCGCGCCGGGAAGCACGGCGCCGTCGCCGAGAGAAGAAAGAAAAGAATTGCCGAAGGCCGGCAGGATCAGTTCGCGGATCAGCGCGGACGTTTTCCGCCCGCCGCTGCCGTAATCTAAAGTAATATATTCATCCATAACGATAACTCCCTGCCCGATCGCCCTGTCAGAAACTCCGGTACGTCCACGCAGCCGCACAGCTGCCCTCGCTGGAGACCATGCAGGGTCCGAGCGGCGCCTCCGGCGTGCAGACCTTCCCGAAGAAGGGACAGCCGGCCGGTTCGATCTTCCCGCAGATCACCTCGCCGCAGCGGCAGGCGGTCGGCGCCGTCTGCCGGGGCAGGCTGATTCCAAACTTTATGGCGGCGTCCCACGCCGCATATTCGCCGTTCAGCGCATAGGCGCTGCCTTCGATATAACCGAGCCCGCGCCAGAGCGCACCGTCTGGCCGCGTCATTTCCTCCATCAGCGCCAGCGCCAGCGGATTGCCCTCCGGCGAAACGGCGCGCGTGTAAGTGTTGACCAGGCGGGGATCCTTCTCCCGGACCTGCCGCAGCAGCTCCTTCACGGAGAGCCAGATATCGGCCGGCTCGAAGCCGCTGATGACGGCCGGCAGCCGGTATTCTTCGGGAAGGAAACGGAAGCCCTTTTCCCCTATGATCACGGCCACGTGGCCGGGACAAAGAAAACCGTCGATGCGGCTTTCGGAATCCGCGAGCAAAGCCCGGACGGCCGGTTCGATGCGGCGCAGCAGCATGAAAACGCTGAAATTACTGACGTTTTTAACGCGGGCGGCTTTGACGGCGGCCAGCGTTCCCGGCGCGGTGGTCTCAAATCCGACGCCGGCAAAGACGTATTCCTGCCCGGGATCGCGCTCCGCCATGGAAAGCGCGTCCATAGGAGAAAAGACCATTTCCACGCGGGCGCCGCGCGCCTTTTCCTTCAGCAGGCTGAGTTCCGGTGAAGTGCCGGGGACCCGCAGCATGTCGCCGTAGGTGCAGACGGTAAGATGCGGCCGGCGGGCGAGGCTCACCAACGCGTCGATGGCTTCCGGCGGCGTCACGCAGACGGGGCAACCGGGGCCGGAGAGGAGCTTTACGCCTTCCGGAAGCAGCTGCTTTAAGCCCGCCCGCGCGATGGCGTGGGTGTGCGTCCCGCAGATTTCCATAAGGCGGATCATAAATAACCTCCCGCCCGGATCGCGGCCATCTCTTTTTCCACCTCGGCGGCCAGCTGCTGTGAGAGCAATGCTTCTTCGGCATCCACCCGCTCGATGGCGAAGCCGGCGTGGACCATCACGTAGTCCCCGATCTTCGGGTCTTTGATGAAATCCACGCGGACGGGGCGTCTGATCCCGTCCCGGGCGCCGACCGCGTCGTTTCCGTTTATTTCAATGATCTTCAAAGGTACGGCAAGGCACATAGGATTATTCCTTTAATAGTATTCTCATATCAGCGAATCTGCTGATTCTTCATGAACTGCCGGATCAGTTCGATATCTTTCAGATCCTTTTCGCGGCCGAGCTCCCGTTTCATCTCAAGAAGTCCCTCCGGCGAGATCAGCTGAAATCCTTCGGCGGAAACAAGGCTGCCGACGAGCCAGTCCTCGAAGATCTCGAGAGAAGGACCGTACTTGAACCATCTTTTTCCGTCGGACGTCCGCCTGTACAGACAGCCGTCGGCTTCCAGCTGATCGGCCATTTGGGCGGTACAGCCCAGGTCGATATCGGCGGTCTGCCCGCGGATCCCGCAGAGGACCATGGCGGCGCCGGTGAGCACCCAGTATTCGCCCCGGTCGTAGGGAAAGCGGTCCAGCTGTTCCAGGATCTCTGCTTTATTCATGCGGGACCTCCCGGCTGATAATTGCGGCGCCGACCGCCAGCTGCCCGAGCGGGATCCCTTCGTCGTTCGGGGAGACGCGGCAGTGCCGGTAAACCCGGAAGCCTTCCGCTTCCAGCTTCTTCTGCAGCCGCGTGAGAATATACAGGTTCTGGAAGCTGCCACCGGAGAGAACGATCTGCTCAAAGCCTTCTTTTTCCCGGATTCGGCCGGCCAGATCTGCCGCCATCTCAACGAGCGTATTCATAAACCGGGCGGCCAGTTCATCGGTTCCGGCGCCTTCCTGCAGCAGCCGGCAGAGCGCAGCCGTCATCGGCCGCTCGTCGAAAAGCAGGCGGCCGCTTTTTTCCATTATAGCATACGGCAGGGCAGCTTCGGTACCGCTTTTCGCGGCGGCTTCGAGCAGAACGGCGGCCTGACCTTCATAGGAAGAGCGGTCACGGATCCCGAGCAGCGCGCTGACACCGTCGAAAAGCCGGCCGATGCTGCTGCAGAAAGGCGCGTTGATGCCCTGTGAGAGCTGGAAGCGGGCGGCCTCCGCGCCCGGGAGAGCCTGGAAACGGGAAAGGGTTTTATCCACAGCGGATAGCGCATTTCCGTCGTCCCGCTCCACGGCCCACTCCAGCGCATCCGTCAGCAGTGACAGAGTGATCCGCCGGATCTCCTTCGTGCAGAGATCTCCACCGGGCAGGCGGAAGGGCCGCAGCGAGGCGGCACGGGTAAATGATTTATAGTCTCCGAGCAGGAATTCGCCGCCCCAGACGGTCCCCTCCGTGCCGTAGCCGGTGCCGTCCCAGATGATGCCGAGCGTGCGTCCGGAGAGCCCGTTGTCCGCCAGGCAGGCAGCCATGTGCGCATGATGATGCTGCACCTTTATAAGCGGCAGCAGCTCGGCAGCCGCGCGTTTTTCCGCATAGCGGGTGGTCAGATAATCCGGGTGCAGGTCGCAGATAAGCGCCTGCGGCAGGATATCGAAAAGATTTTCGTAGTGTTTTATCGTATCTTCGTAGTGAGAGAGCGTTTCGAAATTCTTTCCTTCTCCGATATGCGGAGAGAGAAAGACCTGTGCCGTTCCGTTACTTTCTTCGGATCCGCCGTCTGCCGCGGAGGAAACGCATCTGGACAGCGCGAAGCTGGCCTTCTGCTCGGCTCCGCAGGCGAGAAGGGACAAAGCCGGACCGGGCAGAACGGCTTCGATCGGCTCTGGCGCCCAGCCGCGGGAACGGCGGGTGAAGTAAGGCTCCCCGTCCAGCTCCCACAGGAGCGAGTCGTCGCAGCGCGCCACGATATCCCGGTTATGCAGCAGGAATCCGTCGGCGATATCCGAGAGCTCCTGCAGCGCCTCGCCGTTATCCTTGATGATCGGCCTGTCGGAGAGGTTCGCACTGGTCATGATGAGCAGCGGCGGGCCGTCCTGCAGCAGCAGCTCGTGCAGCGGCGTGTACGGCAGCATGACGCCCAGCCGGTCGTTTTCACTGATCTCAAGGCAGGCTCCCGGATCTTTCTTTTTCAGCAGGACGATCGGCTTCTGACGCGAGACAAGCAGCTTTTCCTCTGCCGGCGAGATCTCGCAGAGCAGTCGGGCGCTTTCGATATCCCGCGCCATCACAGCAAAAGGTTTTTCTTCCCGCTCCTTGCGGCGGCGCAGCTCTTTGACGCTTTCGGGCTGATCCGCCCGGCAGGCCAGATGCATGCCGCCCAGTCCCTTCACGCAGAGGATACCGCCGCGTTCCAACAGCTTTACCGCCTCCGCCAGCGCTTTTTCGCCAAGCGCTTTCGAACGGCCGGAGCGGAAATATTCCACCCTCGGACCGCAGTCCGGGCAGCAGGTCGGCTGCGCGTGATAGCGCCGGTCGGTGATCTCGTGATATTCCTTATTGCAGAGCGCGCACATCGGAAAAGCACCCATGGAAGTCAGCGGCCGGTCGTACGGCACGTCCTTCACGATGGTATAGCGCGGCCCGCAGTTGGTGCAGTTGATGAACGGATAGCGGTAGCGGCGGTTTTCAGGGTCGAAGAGTTCCCGCCGACAGTCCTCGCAGAGGCCTACGTCCGGCGATATCAGCGCCTGCCGCCCGGGCAGCACCTGCGAACTTAAGATCTGAAAATCCGTATATTTTTTCAGTTCGTCATAGTATTCGGCCTTCACGTCCTTTATCACCGCCAGAGCGGGGGCCTTGGTCCAAAGCTCGTCGATAAAAAGCCGCACCCGTTCGGGCTCGCCTTCGATCTCGATTTCCACGCCTTTGGAGGTGTTGCGGATGAAGCCGCAGAGAGAATGATCCGTGATCTGCTTATGAATAAAGGGACGGAAGCCCACGCCCTGCACGATGCCGGAAATCCTGATATTCGCGCCGATGCGTGCCATGCCTTCATCCCCTCCCTTTGCGTGACAATATAACACTTTTCCGCGGAAAGGACAAGGAGTTTTCACGGCATAAACAGCAAACGCGGGCCGCTGCGGTACGGCTTCATTTGACAAATCCGGCCCGTCTGTGCTATCTTATGTGTCGTAAGAATTCCTTCCTTGCGGAAAGGGATCATTTCGGAGGAATCTATGAGCAAAATCATCATTACCATGGAGAACGGCGGCGTGATCGAAGCGGAACTGTATCCGGAGATCGCCCCCATTACGGTCAAAAACTTTGAAGAACTGGTCGAAAAGAAGTTTTACGACGGCCTGATCTTTCACCGCGTCATTCCGGGCTTTATGATCCAGGGCGGCTGCCCGTACGGAACCGGCACGGGCGGTCCCGGCTACCAGATCAAGGGCGAATTTGCCGCCAACGGCGTGAAAAACGACTTAAAGCATACCCGCGGCGTGCTCTCCATGGCGCGTGCCATGCATCCGGACTCCGCCGGCTCGCAGTTCTTTATCATGCACGCGGACGCCCCGCATCTGGACGGCCAGTACGCGGCTTTCGGCAAGGTCGTGAGCGGCATGGACGTGGTGGACAAGATCGCCTCCGTCCGTACGGATTTCCGCGACAGACCCCTGAAGGAGCAGAAGATCAGAACGATCCGGCTGGCAGACTGACGTGACGGCGCTCTCCCCGTCACAGGAGAAGATACACGAAGATGGCAAAATACACTTTACTGAAAACCGAGGGGCGGGCCAAGCGCGGCCGCTTTGAGACCGTGCACGGCATCATCGAGACGCCGGTCTTTATGAACGTGGGCACGGCTGCCGCCATCAAAGGCGCGGTCTCCACGGAGGATCTGAAGACCATCGGCTGCCAGGTGGAGCTTTCGAACACCTATCATCTGCACGTGAGGCCCGGAGACGAGATCGTATATAAACTGGGCGGCCTGCATAAATTCATGAACTGGGACCGGCCGATCCTGACGGATTCCGGCGGCTTTCAGGTCTTTTCGCTGGCGGACCTGCGCAAGATCAAAGAAGAGGGTGTCCATTTCCACTCGCACGTGGACGGCCGGAAGATATTCATGGGGCCGGAGGAGAGCATGCAGATCCAGTCTCACCTCGCCTCCACCATCGCGATGGCCTTCGACGAGTGTATCGAGAATCCTTCCCCGAAGGATTACGTGGAGCGCAGCGTGGACCGCACCGCCCGCTGGCTGGGCCGCTGCAAGGCCGAACTGGAACGTCTGAACAGCCTGCCGGAGACCATCAACAGGGAGCAGCTTCTGTTCGGCATCAACCAGGGCTCGACCTTTGAGGACGTCCGCATCCGCCACGCGCAGGAAATCTCCGAACTGGATCTGCCGGGTTACGCGATCGGCGGGCTGGCCGTGGGCGAGAGCCACGAGGAAATGTACCATATCCTGGATATCGTCGTGCCGCATCTGCCGCTTGCCAAGCCCACTTACCTGATGGGCGTCGGCACGCCGGCGAATATCCTGGAAGGCGTGGAGCGCGGCGTCGACTTTTTCGACTGCGTCTATCCCAGCCGGAACGGCCGCCACGGCCACGTGTACACCAATCACGGCAAGCTGAACCTCCTGAACAAGGCCTACGAGCTGGATGAGCGCCCTATCGAGGAGGGCTGCGGCTGTCCCGCCTGCCGGAAATACAGCCGCGCGTATATCCGGCACCTGCTCAAAGCGGGCGAAATGCTCGGAATGCGACTTTGTGTCTTGCATAATTTATATTTTTATAATACAATGATGAACGAGATCCGCGAAAGCCTGGACGCCGGCTGCTTCGCCGCTTACAAAAAGCGTAAGCTGGAGGGAGTGACAGAGGGCCGGAAGGAGACCGTGCAGCGGGAAGCCGCTGCCGGCAGAGAACGGATCGAAGGAGAAACTGTATGAACCTTTTACTGGCAGAAGCAGCAACGACCGGCACGTCCGGCGGCGGGATGAACACCTGGGTCATCATCGTTTACGTAGTCCTTATCGGCGCCATGATGTATTTCATGATCATCAAGCCGCAGAAGAAGCAGCGCAAGGAACAGGCGGAACTGATGAGCCGCATGGAAGTCGGCGACAGCGTCATGACCACGGCCGGCTTTTACGGCGTGATCATCGACATGACAGACGATACCGTCATCGTCGAGTTCGGCAACAACAAGAACTGCCGCATCCCGATGCAGAAGCAGGCAATCGTCCAGATCGAAAAGCCCGTCGACAACGGCTGAACCTTATAAACCCCATAGCTTTGCCGGACAAAGGCCTTGGAAAACGAGACCTTTGTTTGGGTTATCCGGAGAAATGACGTGGATCTGAAAAGAGGAAAAACCGGGCGGAAATGGCACATAAGCTTCCTTGCGATGCTTGTGCTTTTTCTGTGTGCCTTTTTCTTAAGGCAGCCGGTCTACGCGGAAGTCGGCACGGATGACGAAACGACGGCGGAAGGGCCGGCAGGCACGATCGACGAAACGGCGCCGGAGGAAACGGAGCCGGAAGAGCCGCAGTACCACGAGGCTGTGACGATCCCGCTGTCATCGCCGTTTACCTACGGAAGCATCACGGAGGATACCGAGCTCGTCTTCGTGACGGGGGAGGAAAAGCCCATCAATATCAGAGGCGGCGCCGGTACGGATTTTCCGGCCGTCGGCTATACCCAGAAATGGCAGTCCTTCCGGCTGCTGGGCCTGGAAACGGATAACGGCGGCAAGACCTGGTACAAGGTTCTGATCGAGCTGGAGACGGAAAGCTATGAGGGCTATCTTTCTTCCTCGGTCAGCCGTTCCGTCACGCTCTCGGCTGCCGGCGACGCCTATGCCAACTATCTGATCCTGATGGGCTTTCCCGAATCCTATGCGACGCGCCTGAGCCGCGTCCATTCGCAGTATCCGAAGTGGTTCTTCGTACCGGATTTTACCGGGCTGGAGTGGTCCGACGCGTTCTATGCCGAGGCGAATCCGGATCATTCGGTCGGGATCAGTCTTGTCTACAAGGCTTCCGCGCTGTCCTCCTATATGTCCATGAAACATAACAACTTCGACTGGGAGAACAATACGTGGAGGCTCTACGACAGCGGCGGCTGGACGCTTGCCTCGGATGAGCTCGTGGCGTTCTATCTGGATCCCCGCAATTTCCTGACGACTTCCGACAACAGCATCTTCCTTTTCCTTAACTTGCAGTACGACGGGACGCAGACCGAGGAAGGCGTGCGGAAGATCGTCCAGGGAACCTTCATGGAGGACGGAAAGCATAAGTACGGCGAGACCTTTTCCTATCCGGCGGAGCTGCTCCGCATAGGCCGGGAGGAAGGCGTCAGCCCCTACTATCTGGCGGCGACCATCCGGCAGGAGATCGGCCCGGTCGGAAGCGGAAGCGTCAGCGGCTCCTTCCAGGGCAATCTCTATTATTTCAGCGGCATCTACAATTATTATAATATCGGCGCCTTCTCGCACGACGGCATGGTGCCAGTCGAATCGGCCCTGAAATGGGCTTCCACGAAGCCCAGCGGCTCGAATCCCTATAACCGGCCCTGGGACGAACGGATCAAGGCGCTGGCCGGCGGCGCAAAATATTTCGTCTACAACTACATCGGCCGCGGGCAGAATACGTTCTATTACAAAAAGTTCAACATGGTCGGTGAGTCGCCCTATACGCACCAGTATATGACGAACGTGGCGGGCGCTTATTCGGAGGCCACGTATTTCGGCCGCGCCTACGACGCCGGCGCCCGGGATGCGATCCTGAGCTTTGATATCCCGATCTACAACAATATGCCCGAGCAGGCCTGTCCCCGTCCGACGAAGGACGGCAATCCGAATACCCGCCTGAAAAGCCTGACCGCCGGCGATGCGGTCATTTCTCCGGCGCTGAACGTCAACGATACGGACTACAGTGCCGCCGTGTTTGCCTCGTCAGTCACGATTTCCGCGGAAACGATAGACGCGAACGCGCAGGTGGACGGAACGGGCACGTTCGAACTGGCCGAAGGGGAAAATATCCTTACACTGACGGTAACGGCCCAGAACGGAGACGTGCGCGAGTACCATCTGAATATCTGGTATGAGGAGCTCGGAGACGTCACGCCGGAGACCGAATATACCGTGCAGGACGAGCGCATCAGCGGCATCGCGCCGGGCACGAATGCAGGGACGTTCAAGGAAGGCATCCGCTTCGCGGAAGGCGTGAACTGGATCCTGGCGGAAGACGACGGACAGGAAAAAACGGATGATGCGCTGATGAAGACCGGCGACCGGATCCAGATCCTGAGCTCGAACGGCGTCGTCTGTTTCAGCTATACGGTCCTGATCTACGGCGACGTGAACGGGGACGGGATGATCAACATTTCCGACCTGATCAAGGTGCGGAACCATATCCTTGGGGATAACCCGCTGACAGACGTTTTCGCGCTGGCAGGAAACGTCAACCGGGACTCGTACATCAACATATCCGATCTGATCAAGATCCGGAACCATATCCTGGGAGAGACCCCGCTTTCCCAGGCGGACTGAAGGAATATCGGTTGATTAACAATGGGCGGAACGCATGTCAAAACCGCATATCGGCAATGGGTCAGGCAGGGACTTTCCCTTCTGCTCGCAGCCGTTCTTGTTCTGACGCTGCTTCCGCTTAACGTGAAGGCGGACAAACAGGCCAGCCGGACGCCGATCGGGCGGGCCGATCACGGCTTTACGGATCTGCCGGCTTCCCTGCAGTCGGGACAGCCGTGGATCAACGGCCAGGCGGGCATTCTGGTGGAGCTGAATACCGGAACGGTCCTGTTTTCGAAGAATATCCATCAGCAGATGTATCCGGCCAGCACGACCAAGGTCATGACGGCCCTGATGGCGCTGGAGAACCTGGACCTTAACGATACGCTGACCATTTCCTACAACGCCACGCACGACCTGATCGAGGGCGGATTTGACTGGCGTTTTCAGGCGGGGCAGGTCTTTACCATCGAAGAGGCGCTGTACGGCCTCTGTCTGAATTCGGTCAACACGCTGGGCTATGCGCTGGCCGAAAAGATGGCGGGGAACGTCCCGGAGTTTGCCGCCCTGATGAATCAGCGGGCCGCGAAGGCCGGTGCGCTTCACACCGCCTTTACGAACCCGCACGGCCTGAACGATCCGAACCATCTGACGACCGTGTACGACATGGCGAAGATCCTGTGGGATGCGATCGAGATCGATGATTACCGCCGGATCGCGGGAACGGAGTATTATTCCTGCGCGGAACCCAAGAACGGGCAGGTGATGAACTTCAATCACACGCTTTCCTTCCTGCATCCCTCCAACAAATGGTACGATCCGCGCGTGGTGTGCGGAAAGACCGGCTGGACGGAGGACGCCAGCTTCTGCCGGGCCATTTACGCCAGTGAAGGCGGGCGGGATCTGATCTGCGTCATTTTCTACTCGGAAGGCAACAACGGGGACAATATCGAGGCCGACGTGAAGCGTCTGCTGGATTACGGCTTCGCTTTCCCGGAGGCGGACCTGGTCTCCCTGAAGACCTCCTATACCATCCGGGACGGATATATCACGGGTGTGGAGCCGGGCACGACGGCTGCGTCCTTCCGGGCGCGCGTGACGCTGCAGGCGGCCGGCAACTGGGTCCTGACGGACGCCGACGGCCAGGAGAAGGACGGCTCATCTCTGCTGCAGACGGGGGATACCGTCCGGGTTTACGCGGCGAACGGGATAAGACGCTACTGCGCCACGGTACTTGTTTACGGCGACGTTAACGGAGACGGCAGGATCAACATCTCCGATCTGATAAAAGTCCGGAATCACATCCTGGGCGAACAGAAGCTGACGGCGTCTTTCTTCCTGACGGGTGACGTAAACCGTGACTCGCTGATCAATATTTCGGATCTGATCAAGATCCGGAACCATATTCTGGGAGAAAACGCGATTCCTCAAAACAACTGAAGGGGAGGTACGGTATGAAAAAAGTGCTTGAACTGAAAATAGGTGTTGGAGTTATTCTTGCAATCTTATTGACGTTAGTCATTAATGCATTCGCAGATGGCAATTCAATTAATCTAAGGAATGCAAAAGGTACTGTAGGTGGCGATCCAATCACAATTGAAATGGTAGTTTCACCACAAGCCTCTGCCATTGAGACAACGATATCTTTTGATCCATCTTTTTTGGAATTTGTTAAATCAGCAAGTTCTGGTACTCCTGATTCAGTCAGTTTCTATAGTATTGACAATACTAATGGTTCACTAAAAGTTGAAGCTGATTTTAAAGAAGGTGTAGGTGAGATTAAAATCTGGCTCGTTTTTAATGCATTAAAAGCGGGTGTCACTTATGTTGGAATAGCATCTGATAGTTCTGGAAATCCGATAGAGTGGGTTGCTGATAGCAACGGTGACAGAATTAAAAACATGAATGTCTATAGTTCTGAAGTAACAATTGAAGGCAATTCTACTCCACCCACTGAAACGAATCCTCCCGAGACCAATCCTCCAGAAACCAACCCTCCTGAGACCGATCCGCCTCAGACGGACCCGCCCGCCCCGCCGGAAACCGATCCGCCTTACAATCCTTCTTCGGAAGCTCGTTTAAGTTCTTTGAGTTTTTCCAGCGGAACGCTTTCTCCTGCGTTTGATCCTGATACGTTCACATACCGTTTGGAGGTTGCATCAAATGTTAGCGCTCTTACGGCAAGTTATAAAACGATGGATAACAAAGCCTCCGCGTTTTATTGGCCGTATATTGATAGTGAACATGGTGGAATCGTTTACGGAGAAACAGAATACTTTGTCCGTGTTACCGCAGAAGATGGGTCAACGACTAATGATTATAAAGTTGTCATTAATAGACCTGAGTCGTCAACTGAACCTACAAATCCGCCTGAAACAGAGCCGCCGCATGCGCCGTCCTCCGAAGCACGTCTGAGCGCCCTGAATTTCTCTGGCGTCGGAGAACTTTCCCCCGCCTTTGATCCGGATACGACCAGCTACCGGCTGACGGTCGGCGAGGACGTGACCGGGCTGGACGTCCGCTACAGCACGAAGGATGAAAACGCCACGGCTTACTTCTGGCCCTGGATCGACGGCCAGATGCATGACGGGGAGCAGAAGGCGATCCCCTACGGCGAGACGGTGTTCACCATCCGCGTAACGGCGGAGGATGAAGTCACGACGAAGGATTACAAAATCACCATCGTCCGCCCGGAGCCGGAAACGCAGCCGCCTGTAGAGACGACACCTGAGGAAACCACGCCCGAAGAGACTACCCCGGAAGAAACGACTTCGGATGAGACTACGCCCGAGGAAACGACGCCTGAAGAGACTACCCCGGAAGAGACGACGGAAGCGCCGACCGAGCCAGCGCCGATCGTACTGGGCAGCTCGGCCGTCATGCTGAAGATCCTGGAGCTGCCGGCGGATCTTGAGATCCCGGCCGGCTATACCGTCGTCCAGGTCGTCGGACAGGGCGGCGTAACGTATCATGGACTGGCGCCGGAAGGCGACCCGGATCCGGATCATCTGATCCTGTACGGCGTCCCGGTAACACAGCTGCCGGCTGATCAAACGCGCTATGAGGAAACGGGAGAGACCGGTCTGTACGTCTATGACCGCGCGCAGGCGACGCTCCAGCGCTACGGCGTGGTCGTACAGCCGACGCAGCCCGAGACCGAGCCGACGACGGAAGTGCCAGAAACGACCGTAACGGAGCCGGAAACGACCGTGCCGCCCGAAACGGCTGCGCCGACCACGCAGGCCCCGACCGCGACGGCGGCGCCTTCCTCCACAGCGGCGCAGACGCCGATCGGCGAAGGCGGCGGCGTGCCGTGGTGGGTCTGGCTGGGCCTTCTGATCCTGTTCGGCATCTGCCTGATCGCGATCATCGGTCTGATGATCTCCAAAGACAAGCTGGAAAAGAGGCTCACGCAGGCGGAACGCCTGAGCGCGGACGAGGAAGAAGCCTTCCTGACTATGAATACTGACACTCTTTACAACGCGGCGAAATCAGCCAATCCGCCGAAGCGCTACGGTATGGAGGATATCGAGAATCTGGACGAAGTGCTGGATCCGTCGGACGGCGCCGGGAAACAGTAAACCGATGCAGGAAAGAATTTGACCGGCATTGCGCCGGATATGAAAGGGCGGCACGCTGGTGCCGCCCTGCCGATGAAGGGAAGCGTATGAAGTACTATGCGGTGCGCCGGGGCAGGATCCCCGGAGTCTACGAAGAATGGAGCGAGTGCGAAGCCCAGGTGAAGGGCTTCCCGAACGCTTTGTATAAAAGCTTCAGGACCCGTCTGGAGGCGGAATTCTACCTGCTGGAAGAAGAGGCAGAAAAACAGGAAAGCCCGGTCGTTCCTGCGCCGCCTGCAGAAGAGGAGCCCGAACCCGATTCGCTCCTTCCGGAGGAAAAGGAAGGGCCTGCCTGGCCGGAGATCTACGTGGACGGCAGTTTCCGGGCGGATACCGGCGAGTATTCCTACGGTATGGTGATCCTGGAGGGCGGCGAGGAACTGTATTTCAGCGAGAAGTTTACGGATCCCGACATGGCTCTCATGCGGAACGTGGCGGGCGAGATCCGCGGCGCGCAGGCCGCCATGGAATATGCCCTGCGGCAGGGCTGGCATGGCATTTACCTGTATCACGACTATGCGGGGATCGCGAAATGGTGTACGGGAGAATGGAAAGCGACAAAGCCGGGAACGGAAGCGTACCGGGATTTTTACCGGCATGTCCGGGAGCGGCTGGACGTGATCTTTATAAAAGTGAAGGGGCATTCTCACGACCGATGCAACGATCTGGCCGACGAACTGGCCAAGAAAGCGCTCGGGATCGGAGAAGAAGAGGAAGAAGCTACGACAGCTCCTTCTGAATAAACGCGGCGGCTTCGGACGGCTCTATCCCCAGAACGAAGGCAAATTCCTCGTTGACAAGCCGTTCCGCATCCTTCAGAAAGGCGGAATCGACGGAACGGAGACGGCGGCCGTCTTCCTGCATCTGCAGTTTTCTTTCGTACAGGGTCTTGACAAGAGATACGAGCCGGCGGTGATCGCCGCTGCGGATGATCAGACTGTAGGTTTCCTTCCTGGCAGCCTCGGAATCGATCCAGCAGGTCTCGGCGCTTTTGAGCTCGTGAAGCACGGACAGGATCTCCTCCCGGCTCAAGACAGGCCGGATCCGGGACAGAAGAGATTCATTGTCCACAGGCAGAAACACGACGGTATTTTTCCTGAAACGGGGGTGAAGTTCGTAAAAACGGCGGACCTGACCGCCCAGTTTTTTTTCTGTTATTCCGGTAATCTCACAGACACCGTCCATCCCGTAATGAACGATGCTTCCCGCCTCTAACATGACGTCCTCCTTCTTTGAATGCTGTACACAAGAAAGAACTTATGTTTATTATAACACCAAAGAAAGCGTATTTCAACGAAAAGAAGTCAATATTTGTTAATTTTTTTTATAATATCATTATAACCTTATCAGAATTGCCTACTTGACGGATCCCGCGGTCTTCAGCCGACTTCCCGTCCGGCTCTGCGTATCGTCAGACGCAGGAAGAGGAAGCTTAAGATGAAGGAGACGAGTTCAGCCAGCGGGAAAGCCAGCCAGACGTTGTCCAGTACCTTTGTCAGCGAAAAGAGATAGGCGGCCGGCAGCAGGACGACGACCTGCCGGCAGACCGAGATAAGCAGGGAATGGAAGGGATTGCCGATCGCCTGGCAGACCGAGCCGGCGATGATGCAGAAGCCGGCCAGCGGAAAGTGGAGGGAAATGATCCGCAGCGCCCGGACGCCGATGCTCAGCATTTCATCCGTCGGCGAGAAGATCCCCAGCAGCAATTCCGGGATCGTCAGGAACAGAAGCGCTCCCAGGCTCATAAAGATGACGGCCGCCGCGATGGTCAGGCGGTAGGTCTTCCGGACTCTTTCCATATGGCCGGCGCCGTAATTGTAGGAGACGATCGGGACCATGGCGTTGTTCAGGCCGAAGATCGGCATGAAGATGAAGCTCTGCAGCTTGAAATAGATGCCGTAGACCGCCGTGGCAGCCTCCGTAAAGCCGATCAGGATCTGATTCATGCTGAAATTGACGGCTGAGCCGATCGACTGCATGAGGATGGAAGGAAAGCCGATCCGGTAGATATCCAGGGCGATCCGTCCGTTGAAGCGGATCTTTTTGAAAGCCGGGCTCAGCTCAGGATTGTATTTGAGATTCAGGAAGATGCCGACCAGGGCGGCGATCCCCTGGCCGATAACGGTCGCGACGGCGGCGCCTTTTACTTCCAGCCGCGGAAAACCCGCATAGCCGAAGATAAACAGCGGGTCCAGCACGATGTTGATGCCCGCGCCGACCAGCTGGCAGATCATGGATTTATCCGTCCGGCCCGTCGACTGCAGCAGACGCTCCAGCGTGACCTGGGCGTACAGGAAGAAGCAGATCCCCATGACGATGCTTAAATAATCGCCGCCGTAGCGGATGATCTGCGCGTTATCCGTCTGCAGAGCAAAGTAGGAACGGGCGAAGAGCAGGCCGATCAGAGAGAAAACGGCGGCCATCACGATCTCAAGAAACAGGCCGACGCCGGCGATCTGACGGGCGCGGTCCTCCATTTTTTCTCCGAGTGCGCGGGAGATGAGGGCGCTCATCCCGACGCCGGTCCCGATGGAAAAAGCGATCAGCAGGGACTGCATGGGGAAGGCAAGGCTGACGGCGTTCATGGCGTCCTGATGCAGCTCGAGCTTGGAAACGAAATAACTGTCGACGATATTGTAAAGCGCCTGGAACATCATGGAAACGGTCATGGGCAGCGCCATGGAAAACAGTAGTTTTCCGATGGGCTGCGTTCCCATTTTGTTGGGGCTGAGTTCGTGCTTTTCCTGGGATGCTGCCTGCGTCATATCCGTGCCTCGGGAGAATAGTCTGAAAATCCAAAACATATAGTACCACAGTCCGGACAAAAGGTACAGAGCGGAGGAATGTGATTTTTCCTTTCCGCAGGCCGTATTTTGTGCTATAATGACGCCATGGGCAAGCTTCAGAACAAAAAACTGTATCTCCTGGATATGGACGGGACCATCTATCTGGATGAGACCCTTTTTGACGGGGTCCCGGAGTTCCTAGAGCGGATCCGCTCAAAAGGAGGCCGATACCTTTTCCTGACCAACAATTCCTCCCGGGGGATCGAAGGGTATCTGGAAAAGATGAAGCGTCTGGGCATTCCGGCAAAGCCGGATGATTTTTTGACCTCGACGGACGCGACCGTCAGGACGATACGCGAAGACTATCCCGGCCGTCTGATCTACGTGGTGGGTACGGAGTCCTTAAAGCGGCAGCTGCGCGGGACGGGCCTTGCGCTGAGCGAGGAGCCGGTCCCGGAGGTCTCGCTGCTGCTCGTGGGCTTCGACAGGGAACTCACTTACAAAAAGCTGGAAGACGCCTGCATCCTGCTGGGACGCGGCGCAGACTATCTGGCGACCAACCCTGACTGGGTGTGCCCGGTGTCCTTTGGTTTTGAACCGGACTGCGGCAGCATCTGCGAGATGCTCTGGCACGCGACCGGGCGGAAGCCGCGCGTGATCGGCAAGCCCGAGCCGCAGATGGTGTATCTGGCGCTGGAACGGACCGGTTTTACGCCTCAGGAGACCGTCGTGATCGGCGACAGGCTTTATACGGATATCGCCTGCGGCGTGAACGCCGGCGTGGATACGGTCTTTGTCTTAAGCGGCGAGGGGAAGCGGGAAGACGTGGAAACGTACGGGATCCGTCCGACCCTGATTCTGCCGGATATCAATGCGATCATAAAGGAAATGTAGATAAAGGAGTTATCATGAAAAAATTCGTAAAAATCCTCTGCCTGATCTTTCTGCCGCTGACGGCTCTCTATCTGATCTTTCTGCGCTGCCGCCGTCATTTAACCTGGCCGGAGGGCCTGAAAGGCGTTCGTTTTGCACACCGCGGCCTGCATCACCAGCCGGATCAGCCGGAAAACTCGCTGGCCGCCTTCCGGAACGCGGTGGAACATGGCTACGGCGCGGAGCTGGATCTGCATCTGATGAAGGACGGAAACGTAGCCGTGATCCATGACAGCTCCTTAAAGCGGACCGCCGGCGCCGACGTGGCGATCGAGGATCTGACGAAAGAGGATCTGGAGAACTACCGCCTGGAGGGCACGGATGAGAAGATCCCGCTCTTTGAGGAAGTCCTGGAGATCTTTGAAGGCAAAACGCCGCTGGTGGTCGAGATCAAGCCGGTACGCGGCAACCATCGGGAGCTGACGGCCCGCGCCTGCGAGATCCTGGACAAGTACGACGTGACCTACTGCATGGAAAGCTTCGATCCCCGAGTGCTGATGTGGCTGAAGGAATTCCGGCCGGATATCGTCCGGGGCCAGCTGTCCGGAAACCTGATGAAGAGCGATGCCGATCAGAGCAAACTGACGCTCTGGATCCTGGAGCGGCTCCTGATGAATTTCCTCGCGCAGCCGGATTTCATCGCCTATGATCATGAGTACAGGAAACGTCCGGAATTAAAGCTCTGCCGCCTGCTCTACGGCGTACAGGAAGTGTCCTGGACGGTCCGTTCGGAGGAGAGGGCGAAGCAGCTGGAGGATGACGGCTGCCTGATCATCTTTGAAAAATTCGGCGGCTGACGCGCTTCGGAAGAGGACTGAAAAAACACTGAAAAATTTTTCAAAAAGTTGTTGACAATCCGTTTTGGATGTTGTATCATACACCCTGCGCCCCAAAAGGTGCATGCGCGAGTGGCTCAGCGGTGGAGCACCACCTTGCCAAGGTGGGGGTCGCGGGTTCGATCCCCGTCTCGCGCTCTTTTATAAGCAGTTGTGGCGGAATTGGCATACGCGCATGATTCAGGTTCATGTCCATGTACTTGGGTAGGGGTTCAAGTCCCCTCAACTGCACGAAAATCCCCTGCGGAAGCAGGGGATTTTTGGTATATGACAAACCTATAAGGGAATAATAAAAATGCTATGCAATTATTTCTTTTTGTTATCCTTTTCCGCTTGTAAAAAGCGCGGCAAAGTTCTATACTGTGGCCATAATAAAACGAAAAATCCGCAGATAACAGGCTGAAAACCGGTGAGTCCCGTGAAAGAGCGCTTCGTCTGCGGAAAAATATGACGGAGGAACGAATATGCGTATTGGATGTCCTACAGAGATCAAAGCTCAGGAAGGCCGCGTCGGCGTAACCCCGGCTATGACCTATGCCTTTGAAAAGGCCGGACACGAGGTGTTCATTCAGGCCGGAGCCGGCGTCAGGAGCGGTTTCCCGGATGAAGAGTATGTAAAAGCGGGAGCGAAGATCCTGGCTAGCCCGAAAGAAGTCTTTGACGCTTCCGATATGATCATCAAGGTCAAGGAACCCCTGCCGAGCGAGTACGATCTCTTCCATGAAGGACAGATCTTATTTACCTATCTGCATCTGGCTCCGGACCGCGAGCAGACCGAAGGCCTGCTGAAGGCCAAGGTCATCGGCATCGCTTATGAGACGGTTCAGCTGGCCAACGGTTCCCTGCCGCTTCTTTCCTGCATGAGCGAGATCGCAGGCCGCATGGCAGTCCAGGTCGGCGCCCACCTGCTGGAAATGCCCTGCGGCGGCAGCGGCATCCTGCTGGGCGGCGTTTCGGGCGTAAAGCGCGGCCACGTCGTGATCCTCGGCGGCGGCATCGTCGGTACGAGCGCGATCAAGATCGCGGTCGGCATGGGCGCCCGCGTAACGGTGCTGGATATGTCGGCTCCTCGTCTGCTGTACTTAAGCGATATCTTCGGCAGCCGCATCCAGACCCTGATGAGCAACCCTTACAACATCGCGGAAGCCGTGAAGGACGCCGACGTCCTGATCTCCTCCGTGCTGGTGCCCGGCGGCCGGACCCCGAAGCTGGTCACGGACGAAATGGTGCTCAGCATGAAGCCGGGCTCCGTCCTGATCGACGTGGCCGTGGACCAGGGCGGCGCGATCCCGTTCATCGACCGGATCACGACCCATGCGGATCCTTATTTCATCAAGGACGGCTACGTATGCTACAGCGTCGCCAACATGCCCGGCGCGGTGCCGCACACTTCCACGCTGGCGCTGACGAACGTTACGCTGCCTTACGCGCTGAAGATCGCCAATATGGGCGCGGAAGCCGCCATGAAGGCCGATCCGGCCCTGAAAGCCGGCCTGAACGTCTACAAGGGATACATCACCTATGAAGGCGTTCGCGAAGCCTATCCGGAGCTGCCGTACAAGAGCGCGGACGAAGTACTGAAATAATCAAAGCGCACAAAAAGAACCCGCAGGGAAACTGCGGGTTCTTTTTGTGCAGTCAGTCCTGTTTACAGCCCGATAAAAGCTTCGACCTCAGCTTTCGGAAGGTATCCCATCGACGTATTCATGACCTCCCCGTCCTTGAAGAGGAGAAGAGCCGGGATGCTGCGGATGCCGAAGCGGCGGGCCAGATCCGGATTATCGTCCACGTTGATCTTGGCGACCGTCACCTTCCCCTCCTGTTCGTCCGCCACCTGGGCGATCACGGGGCCCAGCATGCGGCAGGGACCGCACCAGGCGGCCCAGAAATCCACCAGAACAGGTCCCTCATTCTTTAATACGACTTCCTCAAAATTGTTTTCATTTACGATGATCTCAGCCATGTGCTGCTCCTTTCTGCCGGATGTACGAGACGTCCGGACGGCTTTCAAACCCTTGAATTCTTAAAAAACAGAAAAAATCTTGTTTTTTTATAAAAGGTTCCTTATAATATTTCCGGCAATCATTGTACACTGTACCATTCCATTTTGTCAAGGAGACGCTATGCTGACCGTTCGTGAAGTATCCGGAAGGAAAGAACAGAAGGAGTTCGTGGAATTTCCGCTTCGTTTATATAAAGACTGCCCGCAGTTTGTGCCGCCGCTGTATTCGGACGAGATGGCCGTATTCAAAAAAGACTACGTCTATTACGATACCAGCGAGGCAGTCTACTATCTGGCCTGGGACGGAGACCAGGTCGTTGGCCGTATCTCGGGTATCCTGCAGAAGGCCAGCAATGAAAAGTGGGGCCAGAAGCGCGTTCGCTTCACCCGCTTCGACGCGGTCAACGATCCTGCGGTCGCCAAAGCGCTTTTTGACGCAGTGGAGAACTGGGCCCGCTCCAAAGGAATGGAGGAGGTCGTGGGACCGCTGGGCTTCAACGACCTGGAACGCGAAGGCATGCTGATCGAAGGCTTTGAGCATCTCGCCACCTTCGAGGAACAGTACAATTATGACTATTATCAGGCGCTCGTGGAAGGATGCGGCTACGAAAAGGAAGTGGACTGGCTGGAAAGCCAGGTCCGTGCGGTCAAAGAAGACGACGGCCGCATGGCGCGCCTGAGTGAAATGCTGATGAAGCGCTACAAGCTGCATTGCGATGATTCAAAGAATACAAGCGAATTCATCCGCCGCTATGCGGATATGTTTTTCCACATGGTGGATGTGAGCTACGACCAGATCTACGGAACGGTCCCCTTCACCGACAACATGAAGAAGATGCTGATCGGCAACTTCCGCCTGATCGTTAAGAAAGAATACGTGACGGTGGTCCTGGATGAAAACGAGCAGCCGGTCTGCATCGGCCTGTGCTTCCCGTCCATCTCAAAAGCGGTGCAGAAGAGCGGCGGAAGACTCACGCCCGGCTGCCTGATCCGGATCCTGAAGTGCCTGCGGAAGCCGGAAGTGATCGATCTGGGCCTGATCGGCGTGGCGCCGGAATGGGCGAATAAGGGAGCGAGCGTTATGGTAGCCTACGGACTTGATCAGATGCTGCGGAACAGCAAGACGATAAAGTATGCCGAGACGAATCTGAATCTGGAGGACAACCACAATATCCGCAATCTCTGGAAGCAGCGTTTCGATGCGACGGAGCATAAGCGCAGAAGAAGCTTCGTGAAGCGGATCGTGTAGATCTGTTAATCGCCTCGCGCCCGGACGAAAACTTTTCTCACTAGTCGCTTCGCTAAATCGTTCGAAAAGTATTGTCCGGCTCGCTCGGCGGATATATATCTGCCGAGCGCAGAGCGATGAAAACACTTGACAAACCGATATCGGAAGGG
>JAEEUR010000060.1 GCA_016290595.1 Lachnospiraceae bacterium
AGGGACGCGCAGGCGTCCCTTTTTGTCTGATGAAAACCACGCGATAGTCGCGTGGTTCCAAAAAGCTTAAGCAATGAGTCAGATAGAAAAACTCCTAATGTGTATAATAAAAGCGTGACCTGCCAGTTACGCGAAATACACATTAGGAGGACAGTCATGCCAGAGCAAAAGACTGACACAAAAAGTTTAGCACATACAACGTGGAACTGCAAATATCATATAGTATTTGCGCCAAAATATAGAAGAAAAGTATTCTTCAATGAGAAAAGGGCTGATATAAGAGAAATCATAAGAACATTATGTCAGTGGAAAGGGGTAGAAATCATAGAAGGAGAGATCTGTCCGGATCATATCCATCTGCTGCTGAGCATCCCGCCAAAATACTCGGTTTCGGGATTTATGGGATATCTGAAGGGAAAAAGCAGCCTAATGATCTTCCAAAAGTATGGGAACATGAAATTCGCATACCGAAACCGAGAATTTTGGTGTAAAGGGTACTATGTGGATACAGTAGGCAAGAACACAGCTGCAATCAAAAAGTACATAGAGAACCAACTCAAAGAGGATAAGGAAAGTGACCAGCTGAGTCTATTTGACCCGAGAGACCCGTTTACGGGTGGCAAGTAACAACCTCGCGCCGCTGGCAGGCCACTTTATACGCACTTGTGCGTGGCTAGTAGTATTAGGGCTATGCCCGAAAATGAAAAACCACCCGCTAGGCGGGTGGATCATTATTGCTGCTCTTTTTGTTGACATCCGCCCGCGAAAAGAGTACACTGAAAGCGACTTTTCCGACAGGAGAAAAAGGACAGGATATGAAGAAACGTTTGGAAGACTACGTCATTACGATCCCGGATTTCCCGGAGCCGGGCATCATGTTCCGCGACATCACCGGCATCCTTCAGGATGCGAAGGGCTTTAAGATGGCGATCGATCAGCTGGTCGATCGGGTCAAAGACCTGGATTTCGACGTGATCGTCGGCGCCGAGTCCCGCGGCTTCATCTTCGGGGCGGCCATGGCCTACAAGCTGAAAAAAGCCTTTGTCCCGGCCCGCAAAAAGGGCAAGCTGCCGCGCGAGACCATCTGCGAGGAGTATGAACTGGAGTACGGCAAGGCGGCGGTCGAGATGCATACGGACGCCATCAGGCCCGGTCAGAAGGCCGTGGTCGTGGACGATCTGATCGCCACCGGCGGCACCGTGGCCGCCATCTGCCGGCTTGTGGAACGCCTGGGCGGCGAAGTCGCGAAGATCTGCTTCGTCATGGAACTGGCCGGCCTGAAGGGCCGCGAAGCCTTAAAGCCGTACGAGGTGGAAAGCCTGATCATCTACGAAGGAAAATAAATGATCACAGCGCTGTCAAATCCGAAAGTGAAGGACGTGGCCGCACTGGAGAAAAAGGCCGCTCTTCGGAAGGAGAAGGGCCTTTTTGTTGCGGAGGGACGGCGCTTTGCCGCCGAGATCCCCCCGGAACGGGTAGCGGCGGCCTACGCGACGCCGGATTTCGCCGAAAGCCCGGAAGGGCGGGAGCTCTGCCTGCGCCTGAAGCCGGAGCTCGTGAGCCCCGGGGTCATGGAGAAGATGTCGGATACGAAAACGCCGCAGGGGATCCTTGCCCTCGTGCGCATGGCGCCGTCGTCCCTGTCCGATTTCGGGCCCGGCCCGGTCCTGATCCTGGAAGACCTGCAGGATCCGGGCAACATCGGGACGCTTTTCCGCACGGCGGAGGCGGCCGGCGCGGGCGGGATCATCTTAAGCGAGGGCTGCGCGGATCCCTACAGCCCGAAGGTCCTGCGCGCCACCATGGGCGCCGTCTTCCGCATGCCCTTCGTGATCAGCGGGGACCTGAAGGAAACGGCCAGGCAGCTGAAGGCGGACGGCTTTGCGGTCTATGCGGCGCACCTGAAAGGCGGGGACCTTTACGCGGAGGCGGCCTTCCCGGAAAAATGCGCCTTTCTGCTGGGCAACGAGGGAAACGGCTTAAGCGATGCGGTCAGCGCGCTTGCGGACCGCCTCATCCGCATCCCCATGGAGGGCAGGACGGAGTCCCTGAACGTGGCCGTGGCCGGCGCCCTGCTGCTGTACGAGGCCAGAAGGCAGAAAACGGCGGCCAAAAGGTGAACATCGGTAAAGAAAAGCCCGCCATCCCGAAAAAACTTTGAATAATTCACTTTATTCCCCGAAATTTCCTCTTGAACCGGACGGATTTTTCCGCTATAATTATCCGCGGAAATGAGGAAAGAAGAAACTCTGAAAGAACGAAACTCAAATCATCACCATAAAAAGGAGAACAAAATGAAAGACCTCTATGTAGTGAATTGCTGCCGTACCGCCGTTGGTTCCTTTGGCGGTTCCCTGAAAGACGTCCATGCTGCCGATATGGGCGCCATCGTCATCAAGGAAGCCTTAAAGCGCGCGAACGTCGCCCCTGAAAACGTGGACGAAGTCATGTTCGGCTGCATCCTGACGGCAGGCCTGGGCCAGAACGTAGCCCGTCAGGCCAGCGTGAAGGCCGGTATCCCCTTCAATGTTCCCGCTTATACCGTCGGTATGGTCTGCGGCTCCGGCATGAAGTCCGTCATTGAAGGCGCCCGTTCCATCTTAGCCGGCGATGCCAACGTCGTTGTCTGCGGCGGCACCGAAAACATGTCCATGGCTCCTTACGCCTCCTTCGACGCCCGCTGGGGCGCCCGCATGGGTGATAAGAAGTTAGTCGACACCATGATCAAGGACGGCCTGTGGGATGCGTTCAACAACTACCACATGGGCACCACCGCCGAGAACATCTGCGACGTCTGGGGCATCACCCGTGAAGAGCTGGATGCGTTCGGCGTAGCCTCTCAGCAGAAGACCGAAGCTGCCCAGAACAGCGGCCGTTTCGACGATGAGATCGTTCCCGTTCCCGTAAAGGTCAAGAAGCAGATCGTTGATTTCAAGCGCGACGAGTTCCCTCGCGCCGGCACCACCATGGAAGGCCTTGCCAAGCTGCGCGGCGCTTTCCCGGCCGGCCCGGAAGGCGTGGAAGATCAGATCGTTCATACCTTTGAACCCACCGAGATCCATGAAGCCGATACCCGCAAGCACGTTCAGCGCGTGACCGCCGGGCAGGCCTCCGGCATCAACGACGGCGCGGCTGCCATCGTGCTGGCTTCCGGCGAAGCCGTTGAGAAGCTCGGCTTAAAGCCTATGGCCAAGCTCGTCGGCTGGGGCCAGGGCGGTGTCGATCCGAAGATCATGGGCGTGGGCCCGGTGCCTGCTTCCCGCAACGCCTTAAAGAAGGCCGGTCTGACCATCGACGACATGGATCTGATCGAAGCCAACGAAGCGTTCGCGGCTCAGTCCATCGCGGTTGCCCGTGAGCTGCACTTCGACATGAGCAAGGTCAACGTGAACGGCGGCGCGCTTGCCATCGGTCACCCCGTCGGAGCTTCCGGCGCCCGCATCATCGTCACCCTGCTGCACGAAATGATGAAGCGCCCCGAAGCCAAGAAGGGTCTTGCCACGCTGTGCATCGGCGGCGGCCAGGGCGTTGCCACCGTGTTCGAGAAGTGCTGATAGCCTGAAGCAAAACCTCAAAAAGAAGAGGGGAGGACGCAAGGTCCTCCCCTTTTTCGTGCCGCTCCTCCACGAGCTCGCGGATATCGTGGATGCCGTATAGTTCCATCAGGGCCAGCAGCGTGTCCGCCTGAGGGAATCCGCGGCCGCGTTCGTACTTGTAAACGGCCTGAACGGAACCCAGATACAGATGCTCGCTGACGTCTTTGACCGAAAGCCCGCTCGCCTCGCGGAGGCGTCTTAAGTTTCGGCCGATCAGCTTTAGATCGTACTCTCTCCGATAATTCATGTGACAAGCTCCTTCCTGCGGGCATAAAAAACCCGCCTTTGGGTGCACTCTGCCTGCTGGCAGAGAATTCCGGCGGTCATCACTTGAAGCTCCGGACGGAGCGAGTTTATAAATGACATATTTTCCGGAAAAAGTCAAGCACTTTCTTGGTCCGCCTCCGACTGAACTTTCCGTTCAATGACAAATCCTTTCAAAAAGCGTATTAATATATGCGGGACAAAACGTCCCGGAAAGGAGTTTTGCATGCCGAAAAACGACTCGGAGCGAAACGGCAGGAACCTTGACAATATCATATTCCGCAAGAGCAATATCCTGATGGTCGGCCCTTCGGGCTGCGGCAAGACGCTGCTGGCGGAGACGCTGGCGGGGCTCCTAAAGCTCCCGATGGTCACCGTGGACGCCACCTCGCTTACGGAGAGCGGCTACAGCGGCAACTGCGTGGAGACGATCCTGACCAGGCTGTACCAGCAGGCGGGCGAGCGGAAAGCCCTCGCCGAGCGGGGCATCATCTTCGTGGATGAGATCGACAAGCTGGCCTGCCGCGGGCTGAACCAGCAGCGGGAAGCCTACTGCCGCGGGGTGCAGCAGGGTCTGCTCAAGATCATCGAGGGCGGGAAGATCAGCGCGCCTGTCTCGCTGGAGAGCAAGAACCGACGGACCGTCATCGATACGAAAAACATCCTCTTCATCTGCGGCGGAGCCTTCGCGGGCCTCGACGAGCTGGAGGAGGAAGAAGAGGGCTTCTATGAGCCGCCCCGCCGCATCGGCTTTACGGCGGAGATTGACGCCCCGCCCGCCCGCAGGACGGAAGCCGTACACTCCCGCAGCCGCCTGTCGCCCGATATCCTCGTCCGCTACGGCCTGACGCAGGAATTCGTCGGCCGTCTGCCCGTCCTCATCCGCCTGGACCCGCTCGGCGTGGAGGACATGGTCCGCATCATCAGCCAGACGGACAGCTGCCTGGTGAAGGAGTACCAGCAGCTTTTGGCCAGGGACGGCGTAAAGCTCAGGTTTTCGCCCGCGGCTTTACGGGCCATGGCAGAGCAGGCCCTTAAGCGGAACGTCGGGGCCCGCGGGCTCAGGGCCATGATGGAGGAACTCCTCACGGACATCATGTTCGAAGCCCCCGACGGGGACCGGAAAGGAAAAAAATATACGGTCAGGGAGATCCCCTGACCGTATCCGGCCCTGAGGCGCCGGGGCGGAGAGAACTATCGTCTGACCCCGATCGCCCTCAGGGCGGGCTTTAAGGCATGGTACAGGATCGGAGCAACTATCACCGCGAACAGCGCGTTGATCAGCGACGGGATGAACTTGCTCCACATGGTGACGCCCACGGCGTCCAGCGGGAAGCCGTAAACGATGCGCTGATATACGTAGGTCTTCAGCATGTACAGAAAAACATACGTGACCGCGCCGATGGCGGAAGCGATGACGGTGCGATGCAGATTCAGGCGCGTGTCCTCCCGGCGGGGCATCAGCTGTGCGCAGACCCAGGCCATCGCAAATTTGCTTACGAAGGTGATCAGGACGTTCGCCAGATCGTAGCTGCCGGGATAGACGTCGTAGAACGCGGAGCCGATCCCGGCCGCGAGACCGCCGGGCACCGGGCCCAGGAGCATGCCGGAGAGCAGGCAGAAGGCGTTCGCAAAGTGGACCTTGGAGCCCAGGAAGGGGATGCGCACCATCGTGACGACGTAGACCAGCGCGGCCATGACGCCGATGAAGCAGATGGTCCGGATATCCCATTTCATGTCGTTCTGTTTATTCATAAGCGGCCCCTCTTTCCGCGGATGTTTTTCTTCGTTTCCTATCATATCACAGATTGATGCTATAAAAATAGCCAGAATCGATATTTTTAATAAGACCAGATGGCGCATTTCTTCTCCTTCGCAGAGAGAGCGAGCCGGCATCTTCCCTCGGATAATGATTGCAAAGACGGGAAAAATATAGTATAATACCCCCAAAGGAGGTGTCAGGATGTACATTTACGTATGGCTTGCTGTATTTGTGCTGAGCATTCTTGTGGAAGTGGCTACGGCCGGTCTGGCATCCATCTGGTTTGCCGGCGGCGCTTTCGTCGCTTTCCTTCTGGCGCTTTTGGACGTGAGCCCGGTCTGGCAGGTCGTCGCCTTCGTGGTGATCTCCCTGCTGCTGCTGGTATTTACACGGCCTCTGGCCCGGAAATATATCAACAGGAAAGCGGAGAAGACCAACGTGCTGGACAGCATCATCGGCCGCACGGCGATCGTGACGGAAGAGATCAACAACATACTGGCCACGGGCAAGGTGACCGTGGACGGCATGCCCTGGACGGCCCGCAGCGCAGTGGCAGAGGAAGTGATCCCCGTGGGGACGGAAGTGACGGTGGTGAGTCTCACCGGCGTAAAATGCATAGTAAGACGATAGGAGTTCTATTTTAGGAGGTTGAATTTATGAAGCAATTATTCGTTCTGGCCGATGTCGGCGACCTGATGGGACCGCTTGCCATCATCATTCTGGTGGCGATCCTGCTGCTCATCATCATTTCCTGCATCAAGATCGTGCCGCAGGCCACGGCTTTCGTCGTGGAACGCCTGGGCGCCTATATCGGCACCTGGGGCGTGGGTCTGCATTTCCTGACTCCCTTCGTGGATAAGGTGGCCCGCCGCGTGAACTTAAAGGAGCAGGTCATCGACTTCAAGCCGCAGCCGGTCATCACGAAGGATAACGTCACCATGCAGATCGATACGGTCGTGTTCTTCCAGATCACGGACCCGAAGCTGTACGCCTACGGCGTGGAAAACCCGCTGATGGCTATCGAAAACCTGACGGCGACGACCCTGCGTAACATCATCGGCGAACTCGAACTCGACCAGACCTTAACGTCCCGCGAGATCATCAACACCAAGATGCGCACGCAGCTGGACGTGGCAACCGACCCCTGGGGCATCAAGGTCAACCGCGTTGAGTTAAAGAACATCATCCCGCCGCGCGAGATCCAGGATTCCATGGAGAAGCAGATGAAGGCGGAGCGCGAACGCCGTGAGAAGATCCTGCAGGCCGAAGGTGAAAAGAAGTCCACCATCCTGGTCGCCGAAGGTAACAAGGAAAAGGCGATCCTGGACGCCGAAGCCGAAAAGCAGGCCGCGATCCTTCGGGCGGAAGCCAAGAAGGAAGCCATGGTCCGCGAGGCCGAAGGCCAGGCGACCGCGATCCTGAAGGTCCAGCAGGCGCAGGCGGAGAGCATCCGTCTGATCAAGGAAGCCGGCGCGGACAGCGCGGTGCTGCAGATCAAGAGTCTGGAAGCCTTCACCAAGGCGGCCGACGGCAAGGCCACGAAGATCATCATCCCGTCCGAGATCCAGGGACTGGCCGGCGCGCTGAGCGCTTTGAAGGAAACCGTTAAGGAATAAAAACAAAACTGCCCTCCTCCGCCCCTGCGCGGGGGAGGGCATATATAAGGATCCGAAAATGAAATATATCTTAGCCCTGGATCAGGGAACCACTTCGAGCCGTGCCATCCTTTTCGATCGGCACGGCGAAATCTGTGCCATGGCGCAGGAGGAATTTCAGCAGTTTTATCCGAATCCCGGCTGGGTCGAGCACGACGCCCGGGACATCTGGCGCGGCCAGCTCAAAGTCGCCCGCCAGGCCATGGAAAAGCTGGGCATCACGGCGGCCGACGTCGCCGCCATCGGCGTGACCAACCAGCGGGAGACCACGGTCGTCTGGGATAAGGAGACCGGCCAGCCCATCTATCACGCCATCGTCTGGCAGTGCCGCCGCACGGCGTCCATGATCGACGAGATCGTAAAGCAGGGCTGGACGGCGAAGATCAAGGCCCGGACCGGCCTGATCCCGGACGCCTACTTCTCCGGCTCCAAGATCGCCTGGATCCTGAACAACGTGGAAGGCGCGCGGCAGAAAGCGGAAGAGGGCAGGCTCCTCTTCGGCACCATCGACACCTGGCTGATCTGGAACTTAACGCAGGGCAAGGCGCACGTCACGGACGTGACCAACGCTTCCCGCACCATGCTTTTCGATATCCGCAAGATGTGCTGGGATCCGGAGCTTCTGGAGCTCTTCAACATCCCGGCTTCCATGCTGCCGGAGGTCAAACCCTCCAGCTGCATCTACGGGACCACCGCCCCCTACTGGTTCGGCGGGGAGATCCCCGTGGCCGGCGCGGCGGGCGACCAGCAGGCGGCCCTGTTCGGCCAGTGCTGCTTCAACGCGGGCGAGGTCAAGAGCACCTACGGCACCGGCGGCTTCATGCTGATGAACACCGGCAAAAAGGCCGTTGCCTCGAAGAGCGGGCTGCTGACCACCATCGCGGTGGGCATCGGCGACCAGGTCGAGTATGCGCTGGAGGGCAGCGTCTTCGTGAGCGGCGCGGTCGTGCAGTGGCTGCGCGACGAGCTTCGGATCCTGGACGCGAGCCCGGACTCCGAATACTTCGCCACGAAGGTGGAGGACGCCGGCGGCGTCTACATGGTCCCGGCTTTTACCGGCATCGGCGCGCCGTACTGGAACCAGTATTCCCGCGGCATGATCGTGGGCCTGACGCGCAGCACTACCAAGGCGCAGCTGATCCGCGCGGCGCTGGAAGCGATCGCCTACCAGACGGCCGATGTCTGCGAGGCTATGGAAAAGGACTCCGGCATCAACCTAAAGAGCATCCAGGTGGACGGCGGTGCCTCCAAAAACAACTTCCTGATGCAGTTCCAGAGCGACGTCCTCGGCGCGGTGGTCTGCCGCCCGAAGTGCGTGGAAACGACCGCCCTGGGCGCGGCCTTCCTGGCCGGCCTGGCCGTCGGCTTCTGGAAGGACAAAGAGGAGATCAAGAGCTTCTGGAACGTGGATTCGCTGTTTAGGCCGACCATCCCCGAGAAGAAGCGCCAGGCTATGCTGGACGGCTGGCACCTGGCCGTGGACTGCGCCCTCCGCTGGGGCGACGGCATGAAGAAAATGCAGTAAAAACACAGGGCCGCACGTCCGCGTGCGCCCGTCAGAAAAGAGAGGAAACCAATGGAAACCAGACCTTACGTCCCCTGGGAATTAATGAACAGCTTCATGATCGACGTCTTCAAATGCTACGGCGTGCCCGAAGAAGACGCGAAGATCTGCGCCGACGTCCTGCTTGAATCCGACCGGCGCGGCATCGAAAGCCACGGCTGCAACCGCTTCAAGCCCATCTATCTGGACCGCATCGACAACGGCACCCTGCTGCCCGTCACGAAGATCGATATCGTGAAGGAAACGCCGACGACCGTCGTCATGGACGCCAACGACGGCATGGGCATGGTGGCCAGCTGGCACATGATGAACAAGCTGATCGAGAAAGCGAAGCTCTACGGCATGGCCGGCGGCACCATCTACAACTCGACCCACTACGGCATTGCCGGATACTGGACCACGATGGCGGAAAAGGCCGGCATGATCGGCATTTCCGGCACCAACGCGCGCCCGTCCGTGGCGCCGACCTGGGGCATTGAGCCTATGATGGGCACCAACCCCATGACCTTCACCATTCCGACGGATGAAGAGTTCCCCTTCAACTTCGACTGCGCCACCTCCACCGTGCAGAACGGCAAGATCGAGTATTACGCGCGCAGCGGCAAGGAAACGCCGGCAGGCCTCGTGGTCACGCAGGACGGCGGCACCATGACGGATTCCGCGCAGATCCTGAAGGATATGCGGGCCGGCAAGTGCGCGCTGCTGCCGCTGGGCGGTCTGGGCGAAGCGACCGGCGGCTACAAGGGCTACGGCTTCACCGCCATCGTGGAGATCCTCTCCGCAGCGCTGGCGGGCGGCCCCTTCATGAAGGAGCTCTCCGGCAAGAATCCGGACGGCACGAACCGCATGTACCATCTGGGACACTTCTTCTTCGTCATCAACCCCGAATTTTTCATGGGGCTGGAGACCTTCAAAAAGACGGCCGGCGACATCTGCCGCGCACTGCGCGCCAGCGAGAAGGCGCCGGGCGCCGAGCGCATCTACACGGCAGGAGAGAAGGAATGGCTGGCCTGGCAGGACCGCAAGGACAAGGGCGTGCCCGTGGGCGAGTCCATCCAGAAGGAGCTGACAGGCCTTCGCGACAGATTTGATCTGCCGTACAAGTTCCCGTTTGAATAAAGCCTTTTAAGGAGAATAGTATGGATTACGCAAAAGAATCCCTCCGCCTGCACGGCGAATGGAAAGGAAAAATCGAAGTCGTCGCCACCGTCCCCGTTGAAACGAAGGACGATCTGTCCCTGGCTTATACCCCCGGCGTGGCGCAGCCCTGCCTGGAGATCCAGAAGGATATCAATAAAAGCTACGAGCTGACCCGCCGCCACAACCTCTGCGCCGTCATCACCGACGGCACGGCCGTCCTCGGCCTGGGCGATATCGGCCCGGAAGCCGGCATGCCGGTCATGGAAGGCAAATGCGTGCTCTTTAAAGCCTTCGGCGGCGTGGACGCCTTCCCGCTCTGCGTCAAGTCCAAAGACGTGGACGAATTCGTCAACACCGTTTACCTGATCTCCGGCAGCTTCGGCGGCATCAACCTGGAGGACATCTCCGCGCCCCGCTGCTTCGAGATCGAACGGAAGCTGAAAGAGAAGTGCGATATCCCGATCTTCCACGATGACCAGCACGGCACCGCCATCATCACGCTGGCCGGCTTGACCAACGCCTTAAAGGTCGTTGGCAAGAAGAAGGAAGACGTGAAGGTGGTCACCTCCGGCGCCGGCGCGGCCGCGATCTCCATCGTGAAGCTCCTGCTTTCCGCGGGCTTTAAGAATATCACCATGTGCGACCGCAAGGGCGCCATCTACAAGGGCCGCGAGGGCCTCAACTGGATCAAGGAGGAGATGGCCGAGGTCACGAACCTGGAGCACAAGGCCGGTCCGCTGGCCGAACAGCTGAAAGGCGCGGACGTCTTCATCGGCGTGTCCGCCCCCGGCATGGTGAGCACGGAGATGGTGAAGACCATGAACCGCGACGCCATCATCTTTGCCTGCGCGAACCCGACCCCCGAGATCTTCCCCGAGGATGCCAAAGCCGGCGGCGCCAAGGTCATTTCTACCGGGCGCAGCGACTACCCGAACCAGATCAACAACGTGCTGGCTTTCCCGGGCGTTTTCCGCGGCACCTTCGACGTGCGCGCCAGCGACATCAACGAGGAGATGAAGATGGCCGCCGCAAAGGCTCTTGCCGGACTGGTCAGCGACGAGGAGCTCTCCGCGGATTACATTATCCCGAAGGCCTTCGACAAGCGCGTCGGTCCTGCTGTGGCGGCTGCCGTCGCCCAGGCGGCCCGCGACAGCGGCGTGGCAAGGATCTGAGGGAAAATAAGCGGGGCTCCGCAGGGGGCCCCGCATTTCCTGAAAAAAACTTAAAAAACTTGTTGACAAACCCGGATAAACCGACTATACTCTTCAAGGCAACGAGGCGTGGCTCAGCTTGGTAGAGCGCTGCGTTCGGGACGCAGAGGTCGCAAGTTCAAATCTTGTCGCCTCGATTGTTACTCGGTCCGTTGGTCAAGCGGTTAAGACGCCGCCCTCTCACGGCGGAAACAGGGGTTCGATTCCCCTACGGACTGCGAGAAAAGAACGGCGAAAGCTGTTCTTTTTCATAAGCGGGACCGGTACTGAGAACCGGCCCGATCATATATATCATGCGCCGCCGGCGCAGACAGGCAGCGGTATCGAAGTGGTCATAACGGGGCTGACTCGAAATCAGTTTGCGGGCAACCGCACGGGGGTTCGAATCCCTCCCGCTGCGCGAATCAGGGGCCACGAATATGCTGATATATCAACATATTCGTGGCTTTTGAAATGAGCGCAAAAGTGTGCACAGGTGTGCACAGACTTGTGCTCATTTTTTTGTGCTGTCAAAGTGCCAGCACTTGGTTGAGCTTTTCAACAATCACCTCGTCTCGTGTTGTCGAATAGGTGTAGTTGTTGAGTGTTGTCTGCAGCTGCTGGTGTCCTGCTTGTCTTCGAACAAAGTCCGGATCAAGGCCGTTGTTCAGCAGCAGCGAGATATAGGTCTTACGCAGTTTGTGAGGAGAACGTCTGCCGAAGTTCAGTTTACCACACAGCCGATAGAGTTTCATCTGAATACTGCTCTCCGAAGCCGTCTCAAAGATCCGATCCCGAACAATTCCCTTTTTTAACAGCATTGCCCGGATCTTCTTGATAAGTTCGAAACAGGCATCCGTTACGAGGATATCCCGGGGCGGGGATCCTTTCTTCAGAGAGTCCTCCACAACGAAGTGTCTCTTCGCCCAGGTCCCATCCGGAAGCAGTTCATCCTGAACGCACAGGGACCGATGAATATGCACCTTGTGGGTCTTGGTGTCGAAATCGCTGAAAGAGAGGGCCAGACATTCTCCGAGCCGGATTCCAAGCTGCTGGATGAGCGGAATAGTCAGGTAGTTTTCGTCTTCCGTTTCTTTCGCCTTCTGATAGCAGAGCGCTATCAGCTCTTCGATTTCGTCCGGAAAGAAGATTTGCGTTTCCGCCGGTGCCTTGCTGACCGTCCGGTAGATCGTGCGATCCAGGTGAATCTCTCGGGCGATGTTCCGCTCGAGCAGCTCGCGGTCCACCAGATAATCCATCATCTGCCGAAGGATACTGAAAACATTGGTTGCCGCCTTGTAGGTCATCTGGTACTTTTTGATCAGTTCACATTCCCATTGTTTGATCTCTGCCCGCGTCAGCTCCCTGACAGGCGTGCTGATCAAATGTTTGGAAAGCGGTTCGTTCAGGTAGTACCGGTGATAATCCGTATCCTGTCGGTGGGCTGTATTCGCCTTTCCGACCGTGGCGACCCGATAAGGCAGCCATTCGGCATAGATCTTTTCCAGCGTCAGTGCTTTCTCTTTTTCTCTGGCGAAGTAGAACGTGTACAGCTTTTGATAAACTTCCTCCTCACTGTTGCCGGCAACCCGTTTCCGTTTGCCGGTCTGCGGATCACGAACATTCGTGAACCAGCGGCGATCCTTCCCCGTGCCCTGCGTAATGGCATGGGTGTGGACATTTTTGACTTTGTCTTTTTTTACCATCCATATATATCGATGGTACTCATTCACATCGATTATACCACGTTCCGCCAGAGAGGAAAGAGTTTCTTCGGGCAGATTCGGATCATATAGGAAGGTGATTTTCTCCTGAGTGTCTGAGAGGGGTAAGGTCATCGCGCTGTCCCCCTGTCCCGGCTCCGGGTTAAAACAGCCCGTTCTGCATCCAGTTCTGCCCCCAGCAGCTTGGATCTTTCAGCTGAGCGGCAGCGGATCTCCTCGGCCAGCTTCATCTTTTTCCGAAGAGGAACGATATGAGCGGAGACCTTCCGGATATCTTTTCGGACATCTTCCTTCTTCTCAGGATCCTTCACTCGCTTTTCTTCCAGACGAAGCGCATAGCGCTGCCGCTCTAAACTCTCCAGTTCCTTCCCGGTCTTTGAAATGAAGTTCTCCAGACCGGTATCCGTTTCAATATGTTCCGTGGCCAACAGGCGGACCTGAGCGTCGTATTCCTTCAGCTTCGTCAGTTCCTGCCGCATTTCGG
>JAEEUR010000061.1 GCA_016290595.1 Lachnospiraceae bacterium
GAGCACTTGTCGTTCATCGCGAAGTTCTTCACCGTGCCGTCCGTATCCACGCTGATGCCCTTGACGTCCTGGCCGCCGATGTCGATGATGGCCTTGACCGTCGGGTCGGTCACGTGCACGCCCATCGCGTGGCAGGAGATCTCGGAGATGTTCTCATCCGCGAAGGGGACCTTGTTGCGGCCGTAGCCGGTACCGATCAGGTACGCCAGATCCTCGGATTTTTCCAGTCCGACCTGCTTTAAGACCTCTGCCATGGCGAGTTTGGCGGATTCTTCCGCGTTGATCTTGCTCTTTAAGGTGGTATCCGCCACGATCTTGCCGTTTTCGTCTACGATCACTGCTTTGGTGTAGGTGGAGCCTACGTCGCAGCCGCCGAAGTATTTCATATGATTTGTTTCTCCTTTATGTGATTATGATTGTGTATGAAAGGGGGTTTAAGCGGCGTGCCCTGCGGCACGGGGCTTACCAGCTGGCGTCGTCCTCGAAGTCGACCAGCGACGGATCGATGGGCTCCTCGCGCATGACGGTTCGCATGTATTCGTTCACCTTCGAGCGCATATCCTTGCGGGAAACGGTACGCGGATCCATCAGGTCGTGCTCGATCCAGATGAGGCGTACGCCGTGCTCTCTCGCCTGGTCGTCAAACAGCCCGTTCAAGGTGGACATGTTCTTGCAGGAAACGTGCTGGTACATGATGACGAGATCCGGCTTCCAGATCTCGACCTGGCGCCAGAGCTCGGTCAGCACGTGGTCGTAGCCGCCGTTCGTGTGGCGCCGCATGACCATGCGCTCGTAGAGGCGCGCCATATCCTTCAAGGCTTCCTCGGGGTCCTCGGTCTCCAGCGGCTTCGTGAAGTTTAAGCTCTCCATCTCCACCAGGACGTTGATGCCCCAGCAGTTGGCCAGCCAGTTGGAGAAGTTGGCGTAGTAGTGCGCCGGCACGCTCCAGACGATGGCCCGGTGGCGCATCTTGCCGCGCCAAGGCTCCTCTTTGCCTTCGTAGGCCTTCATCATCAGCCGGTCGACTTTGCTGAAGGTCTTCAGGATGCGGGGATCCAGGCCGCCGTCCATCTCGTAATTCCACTTGCGGAACAGCTCGTAGCAGGGACCGATCAGCTGCGGGAACGGGGTCTGGTTGACTTCCCACTTCTGCAGCTCGTACTGGGTCTCCAGGTTGAAGCGCTTCATGGCTGCGAAATAGGCTTCCCAGCTCCACTTGGCGCCGGTCTGCTCTTCTATGAACTTGATGCAGCCCTTGATATCGGCCACGGCCGCCTGCATGGAGGATTCGTCCTCATAGCGGACCGGGAAGCACAGATGATAGGTCGGCAGATCCTTGAATCGTCTGCTGGTATAGGACGAAGCCATGACGGAGCCGTCGCAGGGCATCGAGCTCGAAATGAAGCAGGCGCCCAGATGCGGCAGGGCGTCGATGACGCAGGCGCCGCACTCGGAGGTCGGCACCGGGCAGGTATCGGACGGCAGGCCGTAGCTTTCGACCGCGTCGATGTACGGCATGCAGGCCAGCTGGTCGATCTCGGAAAGCAGGAACACGGGCATCAGCTGGTAGGGGATGCCCACCAGATCCGGGAAGCCGGCCATGATCTGCGCCATGGTCATTTCATCCAGCAGCACGATCTTCTTGGACAGATCCGTCGAGTTGCCGCCCTTTTCGTCGCCCTTCATGAGGAGCACCAGGTTTTCGGCCACGTAGCGGAAGATCGCGTAGATGAGCTCGTGGTGCATCTTCAGGGCTTTGCCGCGCAGGCCCAGGGTGTTCTTGTCCATGAAGGAGTGGCAGCAGAAATAGGATATCATCCAGCGGTAGTGCAGGGCGCCGTTTAAGGACGGGATCAGGTCCTTGCTGAACGTCGAAAGCAGCATGCCCCACATGCGCATCCACTCGTAAAAGTCCACGCCGGTATCTTTCAGGCCCCGCCACTCGCGGCGGACGGTCGCCATCTTGCCGCTGCGGTAGAGCTTGCCCAGCTGCTTTTCACCGTTCAGGAGCCAGTCGATGCGTTCCTTGTTCGACATGTCCTTGAACAGGCCGGCTTCCATCTTGGCGCGTTTGCCGAAAGCCTTTGCATCCTTCACGATGGCCTGGCCGACGCCCTTCCAGTCGGTCTCCTTGAGCATGCCGGCCACGATGCCGCCGAATTCCTTCAGGTTTTCGCCCTGAAGCTTTATGTTCATATGATCCTTCATGCGGAAGAATTTCGGGTTCGGATATTTGACTTTACTCATTTTTTCTCCTCCTCCGCGTGGATTCTCTTGATCTCCAGCGCCTCCACAAAGGCCTGGAAACGGGTCCGGAGCTGTCCGGAGTTGCGCACGTTGTAAGGACGGTCGATGGACAGCACCGGCCAGCCGTATTCATCGTGCAGGATGTGGCTCGCCAGCGGCCGCTCGAAGGCCCAGAAATCGCAGAACTTCATCTGCTCGTAGACGATGCCCTCCGCCCCGTTTTCGCGGGCGATGCGGTCCGCGGTCTTCCGGCGCTGCGTGATCTTATCCTCGCTCATGTAGCGGGCGCATTCGGAGGTCAGCATGTAGTGGCGGACGATCTGCGTTAAGATATCCTCGCCCTCTTTGATCACGATCTCCTCGCGGCCGGGCGTGGAACCGTAGCAGTAGCGGTCCGCAACGACCATGGCGCCGGCGTCTTCTAAGAGGCGCGTAAAGTCCAGATCGTCGATCTCGGAGCCGACCACCGCGACTTTCGCGCGGAACCACGGCTTCTCATCCGTCTCGCGGGCTTTGATCTCCTCCAGCGTCTCCCTGAGCATCGGCAGGATCAGCCTCTTCGGGCAGCAGTAGCTCACCAGGTTCAGCACGTGATACTCGTAGCCGGTGACGGGCGGGTTCGGGAGCTTGCGGAGGTTCCCGATCTCGGTCAGGATGCGGCAGACCTCGTTGTGCTCCTCGACCGCGGCCAGAAGCGCCTCGTCCGAAGTGTCCACGCCGTAGCGCGCGCTCAGCTCGTCCAGAAGATGCAGGCGCATCTGCGTGCGCATCATCTCCACCGTATGCGGCTCCACCTTGTACGGGATGTCGCAGTGGCTCACGAAGAACTTCGGCTTGACGTTGCAGTTTAAGATCTCCATGTGCTCGTAGCAGCGGTTCATGGCGGAGCAGGCGTCGACGCCGGCCAGGGCATCCAGGAACTGGTAGCCGCCTTCGATGGCCCTCTCCAGCAGGGAGCGGGCGTACTCACAGGTGTAGTTGGACATGTAGTAGGTGGCGATGTCGATGCTGGCCGTGCGCGGGGCGCGGATGCGGACGGAGAAGCAGTTTCCCACGTTGCAGAGCACCTCGGGCATATGGTAGCAGGTGTAGCCGATCGCCAGTCCTCCTTCTTCCTGTGCCTGCCGGACGAGGGCGTTGTCGGCGTCCTCCAGCAGGTTTTCAAATTCAATCAGGTATTTGAGATCTTTCATAGGACCTCCTTCCTAAATTAGTTGCGGTGTATTATTGTATCGCTCGCCGCCGGGACGAAAACTTTCTCGGCGTAGGACGCTTCGCTTTATACGCCTCGAAAGTATTGTCCGGCCGGCTCGCTCCGAAAAGTATTGTCCGGCTCGCGTCGCTCTTCATGAGCGCCTGTTTCGGCCCGGTCCTCTGAAAGTGGCGGGCAGCAGCCCGCCGGGGGCGGCGTTCAGATGACTCCCATCTTCTTTAAAATTTCGCGGGCTCCGTTCAGGATGGTGCTGGCGGAGGGCAGGTCGAAGACGCTGCGGCCTTCGATATCGTTCTCCGCGTGCGCGGGATCCGGCGGGATCACGGCCAGGAGCGGCACGCCGCCGATGCTTTCTTCCGTGATGCGCTCCGGCAGCAGCACGCGGTTTAAGACCGCCCCGACCTGATCGGCCGCGACCAGCGTCCGGGCGACGTCGTTGATGGTCGATATGATCTGGATCCCCTTGCGGCTCTGGTCCGAAACGCAGATCAGGTGCGTGACCTTCTCCATGACGCGGCGGTTGATCTGCTCGATGCCCGCCTCGCCGTCGATGACCACGTAGTCGAATTCATTCACCAGCAGGCTGATGACCTGCCGCAGGTAGGTGTTGATGGCGCAGTAGCAGCCGGCGGCCTCCGGCCGCCCGATCGCCAGGAACGCAAAGCCCTTCTGCTCCTGCATGGCTTCGAAGAGGCGGAACTTCGCCTCGGCTAAAATATCCTGCGTCTCGCTCAGGCCTTCGGTCACGTTTTTCGCGACGCGCAGGCGGATATCGTCCAGCGTCTCCTTCACGTCCACGCCGAGCGCGACGGAAAGACCGACCGCCGGATCGGCGTCGATCGCCAGGATTTTCGCATCAGGTTTTTCTTCTGTCAGGATCCGTAAGATTGCGGCAGAAAGAGAGGTTTTTCCGACACCTCCCTTGCCTGTCAGCGCGATCACACATGAATGGCCCATTCTTTCCTCCATACACGCCACACGCACTATATTTCGAATAATACTATATCATTTTGCCGCCCATCTCACAAGGACTTTTTGCGGCAGAAGCAGAAAAAAGAATCAATCTTTACTCAGTCAAACACATTCAGCTGCAGCAGATGCGACAGGTGCTCCAGCGCAGCGATGCCGCCGCAGCTGTTGCCCTTTTTGTTGAGCGCCGGGCCGTACGTACCGATGCCCCAGCGGCCTGAAACAGCGGCGGCGATGCCGCCGCCGACGCCGCTCTTGGAAGGGATCCCGACTCGGACGCCGTACTCTCCGGACTCGTCATACAAACCGCAGGTGAACATCAGGCTCTGGATGGTGCGCATATAGCCGGGATGGATGATATGCTCCCCGGTAAAGGGATTCTGCCCTTTATTGGCAATCATAAGCCCCATGTTTGCCAACGTTTTCGCGTTTACGTTCAGCGAGCACATCTTAAAATACAGGTCCAGCGTCACGGCCGGATCGCCCTGCAGGACGCCCTTGCTTTGCAGCAGATAGACGATGGCACGGTTCCGGTCGCCCGTCTCCGCCTCGGAGCGGTAGACCGCCTCGTTCAAGACGATCCCTTCATCCATGCAGAAGGCTCTGGCGAATTCCAGCAGCTCATCAAACCCCATGATATTGGACAGCATGCTCATCACCTGAATGGCGCCGGCATTGATCATGGGATTAAAAGGCAGATCGCTGGTCATATCGAGCTTTAAGATGGAGTTGAACGCATCGCCGGACGGCTCCATCATGACGTGGGAAAAGGTTTCGCGGAAACCGAGGAATTTGAGCGCTGCGGCCAGATTGATCACCTTGCTGATACTTTGAATCGAAAAGCGTTTTTCCGTCTCGCCGAAGGAGGCGGTCTCGCCGCTCATGCTTCGCACGCAAAGCCCGAAATCATCCGGATCCGCCTTTGCCAGCTCCGGAATATAGTCCGCGACTTTTCCGGCGCGGCAGTTTTCGCAGCCGTTGTGATAGGCCTCCTCGAGGACGCGGAGGATCTCTTTGGGATCGTTTATGTCAAAATCCGGCTGTTCGTAGGTGAAAAACATAACGAAACTCCTTCTGTTCTTTTTATCGCTTAACGCTTTCTTCTGCAGGACGGTTTTCGCTTATTATACCGAAAAGGATTGCCGTTTTCAAGACGGAAAGCCGGGCTTCCTGCCGCCCCCTCCCGCTCCGCAAGAGAGTCCCGCCTCGGAAAGAGGAAGACCATCTCTTTTCTTTCTTTTTTCTTTTCTTTCCCCTTTATCTTTCTTCTCTCTTATGCTAAACTACCCATCAGAAAGAGACGGGAACATCTGTCTTTGTTCGTGTGATTAAAATTCCCCCAAAGGAAAAAGGAGGACTTTTTGTGCGGGATCTGAAACACATTATTGAGTTTGAGCAGCTTCTCGAAGAGGCCAACAACGACCTGGTCCGCCAGGCCAAGGCCGAAGGGAAGCGTGCTCTGGGCTACACCTGTTATTTTATGCCGGAAGTTCTGCTGGATCTGCCCGGTTGCTTCTCCGTGCGCCTGCGGGCCCCGAGGAGCTCGTCGCCGGACATGGCCACCTACTATATGTCCAACCGGACCTGCATGTACGGCCGCTGCCTTCTGGAGCGGGCTATCGAGGGCGGCTTCAACTTCCTGGACGCCGAGATGGCCACCGAGACCTGCACGGTCACCTGCCGTTTCCAGGAGCACCTGCAGATGATGGACATCATCCAGAATCCGGACTTTTTCTGCGAGTTCACCGACGTTCCCTTCAAGAAGAACGAAAACTCCGTGGAGCACTACGTCGGCCAGCTGAAGGCACACGTCCTGGAGCCTCTGCACGAACGCTTCGGCATCGACATCTCCGACGCGGCGCTGCTGAAGGCGATCGAGGAACACAACGAGGTCTGCCGCCTCATCAACGAGATCGGCAGCTACCGGAAGCTGGATATTCCGACCATTACCGGCCGGGAATTCCAGATTATCCAGCTGGTCTCCCTGACCTGTCCGAAGTATCTCATTATCGACAAGCTGCGTGAGATCGCGGAGGACTTAAAGCACCGCCGGCCGGATAAAAAGCCCGCCTGGCGCTGCAAGGTGGTCCTGGCCGGCTCCGAAGACGACGATCCGGACTTCACCAAACTGATCGAGGAGTGCGGCGCGCTGGTCGTGGCGGACCGTCACTGCTACGGATCGCTGCCGGGCCGCGAAGAGATCAAAGTCGCGGAAGGCGAGGATCCGCTCCATGCCATCGCCCGCCATTACCTGAATACCAGCGAGTGCCCGCGCTTCATGGAGCAGCACACCATGCGGGCGCGCAAGCAGAGCCTGGCCGATACGGTAAAGGAATACAAGGCGGACGGCATCATCATCGAACAGATGAAGTTCTGCGAGTACTGGAGCTACGAACGGACCATCGACACCATCATCCTGCAGCGCGATTACGGAATCCCGGTCTGCTCCATCGAGAAGGAGTACGTCAACAACGCCGTTGGGCAGCTGCGGACCCGCTTCCAGGCCTTCGTGGAGAGCATCGAGATCAAGCGGATCGCGCAGACGCAGGCGGCCGGAACGGATAAGGCGGAGGAACAGGCATGATTTTCAAAACATTCGAAGCGAAAGAGATCGAGCTGAAGCCGAAGGAGCTCTTAAAGGCTCTGGGGCAGAAGCTGAAAAACACCGATTACAAGGCAAAGGCCGCCGGGATCAGGGAAAAAGCCCTGGCGGCCGCCGAAAAGATCCGGGGCCTTAAGGACCTGGACACGAAAAAGCTGGCCTCCGATTTCTGGAACGGCAAGCCGCACGAGGAGCGCCGGCTCGGCGATCTGTACATCCCCGGAACGGGTCTGTACAAGCACCGCGAATGGCGCGGCGTGAAGGACACGCTGTACTATTTCAACATGATCTGGCTGTACAACTACGTCCACATGGTGACCGACATCATGAAGTACGGCAACCTGCCGGATTTCATTAAGGGAACCCTGCGCTACCGCTGGATGGGCCAGACGTATCTGACCGTTATGCACTGGTTCGACCGCGGCATGGAAGGCATGCGCGGCCCGGCCCTTAGGGCTTCCGCCTGGCACTACCGCGGCATGACGAGCGAGACGATCCGCCAGTTCCAGGCCATGTTTGCCTCCGATAAGAAGCTGCACGGCGGCGAAGCGAACGAGCTCTGGAAGAAGCACATCGCCCACAACGAGACCGTTTCGGGCTGCATCTTCTACCCCTGGCGCGACGTGCTGGACGACGTGCCGTTGGAGATGATCCCCTACTTCGTCACCTGTCACGTCAACAACCACACGGTGCTGAACTATATCGACGCGGCGCAGTCGATCGGCCTGCCGGCCGACCCCTGCCCGATGTGCCAGGCCGAATACGGCATTTTCGTACTGGACGATTATCCGGACTACGCACCGATCATGATCACCTCCAACGAGGCCTGCGACGGATCCGTGGCGACCTCCGTCCTTCAGGACTGGTTCTTAAACCGCCCGCTGTTCGCCATGCCGCAGCCCATGCGCTACGACGATCCGCTGGTGCAGAAGCACTGCCAGAAGGAGATCGAAGCCTGCTGGAAGTTCGTCGAAGAGCAGATGGGCGTTCCCTTCAGCTGGGATCAGTACGTCAAATATGCGGAAAGCTTCAATAAGCTGACCATCTTCGAGCATGAGAAGTGGGACGTGGCGGCCAATACGCCGTATTACCCCGTAAACGGCGTCGCCCAAGCCCTGTACCGCATCTACTACTCGCAGGACGGCGACCGGCCGATCTGGCACGAGGTGGACGCCCACGTGAAGAAGATCATGGAGACCGCCATCGAGAAGAAGATCAATTCCTTCCCCAAGACGCGCCACCGCGTGATCGCCTGGAGCTGCGCGCCGCTTTACTATTCCAACTGGTGCACCTGGGCCTACAACTGCTGGGGCCTCAACTGCGTCATCAACATGGACTCCCTGATGTTCGACCAGATGCTGCGCACCGACACCTACGAGCACGCTTTGGAAGACCTGGCCTGGTTCAACGAGAAAGCCCCCATGCGCGCCATGGCGGTCGGCGGCCACGAGCACATCTTCCAGCTGTGGCAGTACATGGAGCGCTTCCACTGCGACATGGTGGTCATGTACGACCAGCTGCAGTGCAAGGGCATGCAGGGCATCCACGGTATGTTCGAGGACGAGTTCCGGAAGCGAAACATCCACGCGATCTGGGTCCCGCACGCCCTGCCTGACAAGAGGACCGTCTCCCGCCGGGAGATCCGCCAGATCATCAACGATTACATGACCACGGTCATGCACGAGGAACCGCTGGATCCCACCCTGGTCGACTTCGAGGACGGCGATTCGTGGTAAAAACCTTCCCCTTGAGGAGAAGGTGGCGCGAAGCGCCGGATGAGGTGTCTCAAATACAATACACTGAAAGGATTGTTCCCTTATGAAAGTTATAAAGTTCCTCTTCAAGCTCCTCTGGCCCGTCCTAAAGATCGCGGGGATCGCCTACCTGATCCTCTTCATCGTCTTCTATTTCGATCTGGACGGCAAGCTCCTCTACACCGTGGTGGAACCGAACCTCGCACGCCGCTACGACAAGATGCCGCGCCCGGACAACACCCAGACGCCCTACGGAAAGACCGAGCCGTTTGAGAAGTAAAACAAAAACAGATATGACAAAAAACGCGCTGCCCGGATATCCGGTACAGCGCGTTTTCTTAACGGTCTTGTTTTTTTATTTCCAGTGGAAGGCCCGCGTCCAGCCGGTCTTTCCGTTGTAGGTGACCTTCACCTCGCATCTTTCGGAATATACAGATCGGCCGCCAGCGTAATGCCGTAACGGTTTACGAAAGTCACCTTGCCGTGATCGGCCTTGTCGCTTTTCGGGAAGGTCTTGTCCCATTCGTCCGTGAGTACGAGTTCTTCTTTTTTGATCATGGTCCTTGTCTCCTTTATTGTTGCGGGATCGCTTTTTCCGTGAGCCGAATCAGGTAATCCAGGCGGTCCACCCTGCGCTGGCTTTCATGAAGCTCTTCCATCCGGCTGCAGCGGCATTTCCGGAAGTACCGGATCAGCGCTCCGGTATCGCCGGCCTCGTAAAGCTGCTCTGCTTTCTGAAGCTCCCCGTCCGTGCATCCGGCGTCCGAAAGGTTCGTGAGGATCGTTTCCAGTTGTTCCTTCATGGCTTCCGCCGCTCCCTGTTTTTTTACTGCGGTCTCATTATAAGGCCTCGGCGTGCGCTTCGCTAATGGTTATATTGAATATCGTGATATTCGATTCCAGCATATCCCGGCCGGAAGAAGGCGTGCTTCTTTGGAACCGCTTCGGGACCGGCGGAAAAGATCTTATTACCGGGAAAGAAGAAACAAAAAAAACAGCGGAAAAGTACTTGACAGCCTCATTTATATATGATAAAACATATTTGTATCAAATATATCAGGGAGGGATCATGGAATACGACTTTCATGAGGCCATGAAACTGGCCAATCAGCTCTGTTTTCCGCTTTATGCAGCCGCGCGGGAGGTGACGAACCTCTACACGCCCTGGCTGAAGCCCCTGGGACTGACCTATACGCAGTATATCGTATTTCTGGTCCTGTGGGAAAAGGACGGCCTGTCCGTTACGGAGATCGGCGAAAAACTGATGCTGGACAACGGGACCCTCTCCCCTCTGCTGAAAAAGATGGAGCAGGCCGGATACGTGGAAAGACGCCGGTGCCGGGAGGACGACCGTGTCGTTGAGATCCGCTTAACGGAAGAGGGCAGGCAGCTGAAGGAGAAGGCAAAGGAGATCCCTGCCAAAGTGGCTGGCTGCATCCCCCTGCCAGAGGAAAAGGCGCGTCAGCTTTATTCTCTGCTGTACGAACTGCTGGAGAAACAGCGCGGCAAAAGCAAGTGAAAAACGGGAGGAGAAGCACAATGAAGACAGTTTATGATTTCACGGTGAAAGACAGACAGGACAACGACGTCAGCCTGTCCGCGTATCAGGGCAAAGTCCTGCTGATCGTCAATACGGCTACCGGCTGCGGTTTTACGCCGCACTACGACCCCCTGGAGGAGATGTACAGGGACCTGAAGGATCAGGGCTTTGAGATCCTGGACTTCCCCTGCAACCAGTTTGCGAATCAGGCTCCGGGCAGCGACGACGAGATCCACGAGTTCTGCACCGTCAAGTTCGGCACGGAGTTCCCGCAGTTTAAGAAGATCGACGTCAACGGCGAAACGGCCGATCCGCTCTTTGCCTGGCTGGCGTCGGAAAAGCCTTTTCAGGGCTTCGGAAAGGGGCTGAAGAACGCCGCTCTGAACAAGTTTGCCGCCATGAACAACAAGAAATACGGCGACAAGACTTATATCGGCTGGAATTTTACGAAGTTCCTGATCGACCGCGAAGGAAAGGTCGTTGCCAGATTTGAGCCCACGACGGACATGAAGGAAGTCAGGGACGCGGTTGCTGCCGCCTTATAAAACGGGCGGAAGGAAAGAGGAAGGAATAGATCCGGGGAGGTATTTATGAAGTACGGGGAATCGGCGTTTGACGTTCTGTATCTGCTGTTTGCGATCATCAGCGGCTGCATCCTGCTGCACAGGGCGAAAAGCAGAACCGAAAGGCTCATGGGGTTTGCGGCCCTGATCCTGGGCTGCGGAGATGCGTTCCATCTCGTTCCCCGCGTGCTGAACTATTTTGCCAAGGCGGATTTCACCGCCGCGCTGGGCATCGGCAAACTGGTGACGTCCGTCACCATGACGGTTTTCTATCTTCTCCTGTACTACGTCTGGCTGGAGCATTACCGGGAACCGGAAAAGCGGGGCCTCACGCGGCTGGTATGGATCCTGTCCGCCGTCCGCATCCTGCTGTGTCTTTTCCCGCAGAACGGCTGGCTCACGAACAGCAGCGATATGGCCTGGGGCATTATCCGGAACGTTCCCTTCGTTCTGCTCGGCGCCGCCGTTTGCCTCCTCTGGTATCAGAAGAGAAAAGCGGACCAGATCCTTGCGCCGGTGTGGCTGTATATCCTGCTTTCCTTCCTCTTTTATATCCCGGTGGCGGTGGGAGCCGGTCTCGCTCCGATGCTCGGCATGCTGATGCTGCCGAAAACCGTCTGCTATATTCTGCTGATCATCACTTTCCTGCGCTTTGCCGCAGAAGGAAAGACCGGCAAAGGCCATGCCGGGGAACTTTTATCATGAGGACGGAAAAGGAAGCAAACGACGCAATCGGGACTGAGGGGGCAGCTATGATATTGGAGACATTAAAAACGAGATTTCATGAGAACAGGTCGCTTCACGCCGGACTGGACTGGGCTTACGTAGAGAGGCGCTTACGGGAGGATCCGGAAAGCCTGAAGATCCTGCAGAAAATGGAGGAGAGCGGCGGCGAACCGGATACTATCGGTACGGATGAAGAATCGGGCAGACTGATCTTCTGCGACTGTGCGAAAGAATCGCCTTCCGGACGGAGAAGCCTGTGCTATGATGAAGAAGCCCTGCAAAAGCGCACCAAAAACCGTCCCGCCGGCAGTGCCCTGGGGATGGCGCAGGCCATGGGGGCTTCCCTGATGACGGAGGCCTTATATCGCAGGCTGCAGTGCCTGGGAGAATTTGACCTGAAAACTTCTTCCTGGGTGGAAACGCCGGAAGAAATCAGACAGAAAGGCGGTGCGATCTTCTGCGAACGAAGATACGGAACCGTGTTTACGTTTCATAACGGAGCGGATTCGTACTACTCTGTGCGGGGATTCCGGAGCTATATTCTGGTATGAGCTTTGGGATCGTGCGGTAAACGTCCACCCCGGAAGAATACAAAAAACCCGCTGCCGGGCTTGACGGCGGGCTTTTTTTTGTTCCGGCTCCCTTCCGAAGAAGGCGGTATCCGTCACTCCGCGCTTAAGCGGGCTCCCAGCCGGAAGGCCTTTTCCAGATCCTTCGGGAACTGCTCCTTCCGCATCTGCTGCTTATGCTCCGCGTCAAAGCCGGCCATGCTGAAGCGGCTGTAGTCAGCCACCTGCAGCGTGTCACAGCAGGGCAGGACCTCCACGCTTCCGTTCAGGGCGGAAAAGCTCCGGACCAGCTCCTGCGCTTTCCCCTGATACCAGCTGTCGTAAACAGCCCGGGGTGCGTTCATCGTCAGGACGATCCCCACGTTCACCTTCCCGGTAAAGTAATTCGAATAATCGTCGTAGGAAAGCGCGCAGAAATGCAGGCGCTCGATCAGGGCGTGTACCTGGCTGGTGACGTCCCCGAGGTAGATCGGCGAGCCTATGAGCAGCGCATCCGCCTGAAAGATCCGGTCGATCACCGGCGAAAGATCGTCCTTCCAGTAGCATTTGCAGCGGGCGGCCCCTTTCAGCTTACAGACAAGGCAGCTCCGGCAGCCGGTGTAGTTCAGGCCGTACAGATCAATATATTCCGTCTCTGCGCCGGCAAAGACCGCACCCCGCTGCGCTTCCTTGAGCATCATGGCGGTATTCCAGTTCCGGCGCGGACTTCCGTTCAGAATCATCGTTTTCATTATTATCACCCCGTTCGGGAAAGAATTCTTCTGTTATTTCAGCCCAGTATATCCAGCATTTCCGCTTCATCCACCCACGTCGGATCGTACCGGGATTTTGTCATGTGCCGGCCGCAGTGCGGACACTGTATATGCGGCTGGTCAAACCGTCTGCCGCAGGCAGAGCATATATACTCGTCTGCCCGCAGGAGATGCGTTTTTTGAATCCAGTATGCGGTTTTCTTCTGTTCAAACGTCATTCAGGCCTCCAGCGTGCAGATCATCTGCAGCAGATCCAGATAAAAGATGCGGACGTCATGTTTTCTCATCAGGCCGCCCTGCAGCGCCATATGATCGCCGTCGTAAGTGGGAAGGATATTCCATCTGCCCGGGCGGATATTCTCTTTAT
>JAEEUR010000007.1 GCA_016290595.1 Lachnospiraceae bacterium
TCAAACTCTCTTGTTGAAATTGATCCAGATCAGTCATCGCTGACTTAATCCGTTTTTTACCTTTTTGGTTGTTTGGTCGCTTTTCTTGACCTCTGTAATTCCTCACGCGTCTGTACGTGACGCGCCGCGGTTTCGGCCCCCTCCGGTGTGAGCCCGGAGTTAAGCCCCGCTGTTCTTTTTCAAGGAATTTTCAGGGTTGGAATGCATCATTTAATTGTCAAGGTGCGCACGCCGTCTTGAGCGGCGCATTCGTTAATCTACCACAGCCGCTTTTACTTGTCAACAGTTTTTTTACTTTTTTTTGAATTTTTTTTGCTTTTGCTCCCGCATTGACTTTTCGCGGCGCAATCGGTAATATATCAGATAAGAACTCCTCTGTAAAGCCCCGGTCCGGACCGTTTCCGGGCCGCATTCCGGGAGGTCGATCATGCTGCCCCGTGACCCCGATATGCTTGTCAGCTATCTAAATACCAAGCTGCGCGACGAATACGCTTCGCTGCCCCGCCTTTTCGACGATCTGGACGAGGATCCCGAAGAGATCCTGCGGACGGTATCCGACGCCGGATATGCCTACGATTCTGAAAAGAACCAGTTCCGGCCGGCTGCCGTGAAAAAGAGCGCCTCGCAGAAGCCCGTCGCCGTCGACGATTTCTGCCGTCTGAAATTCCTTTCCCAGGTCCGCTTTTCTCCGAAAGGGAGCAGCGCCTGCTTCGTCGTGAGCGAGATCGACCGCAGGAAGGACGAATACCGTTCCTTCCTCTATCTGCTGCGCGGCGGCAAGGCGGAAAAGCTGACCGCCTTCGGGAAGGAAAGCAGCTTCATCTATCTGGATGAGGATACGCTCCTCTTCCCCGGAAAGCGGGAGGAAGCGGCAGACAAAGAACTGCCGGACGTCAGCAGCCGCTTTTACAAACTGTCTCTGAAGGGCGGCGAGGCGCAGCTGTTCCTGACGCTGCCCATTCCGGCCTTCCGCCCCACTCCGCTGCCGAACGGCGATCTTCTGCTTCTGGGAGATACCTTCCCGGGCTTTGAAGACCTGTATGAAGGGAAACCGAAGCGGCTGGCCGCCTGGCAGAAATTTGCAAAGGAAAACCGGGATTACGAGATCCTGGAGCAGGTCCCGTGGTGGTGGAACGGCCACGGCTTTACCAAAGGCGCCTATAACTCGCTCTTCCGCTACAGCGCCGCAAGCGGGAAGCTGCAGCGCCTGACGCCGCCCGGAGAGAATGTTCAGGATTATAAACTGAGTCCGGATGCGGAGAGCGTCTTTTTCCTGAGCACGCCCGTCCGGCCGCTGCTGCCGATCGCCGGTGCCGGCGAATTAAAGCAGCTTCGTCTTACGGACGGCAGCGTAAAGCTGCTGGCCAAAAGCCGGGAAGATTTTGAGCTGGCGGATTTCGCGCCGGCGGACAGCTTCCTTCTGGTCCTGGCCTCCGACGTGAAACACGGTCTGAATTCCGATCCCGATTTTTATAAACTGGATTACGAGAGCAGCGAGCTCAAGCTCTGCGCGCGCTTCGGCGAAAGCATCGGTTCCTCGGTCGGCGCCGATATCCGCTACGGCGGCGGCCGCAGCCTGATCATGCAGGGCGACGTCTGCTGGTTCATCTCCACGCGTTTTGACGGCGCCGGCCTGTATAAGCTGGAAAACGGCCGCATAGAAGCCGTAACGAACCGTCCCGGCTCCGTGGACTGCTTCGATATCTGCGGCAAAAAGATCCTTATGACCGGGCTTTTCGATATGAAGGCGCAGGAGCTCTACGATGAAAAAGGCCGGCAGCTGACGCATTTCAATCAGGCGGCGCTCCGCGGGAAATACGTCGCGCAGCCGAAGCCTCTGAACGTTCTGAGGGACGGATACGAGGTCCACGGCTTCGTGCTGGAGCCGAAGGATTACGATCCCGGGAAGAAATATCCGGTCATTCTGGACATCCACGGCGGCCCCAAGACCGTTTACGGGCAGGTCTTCTTCCATGAGATGCAGTACTGGGCCGGCAGGGGCTATTTCGTGATCTTCTGCAATCCCACCGGCTCCGACGGCCGCGGCGCCTTCAGCGATCTCCGCGGGAAATACGGTACGGTGGATTACGAGGACCTGATGGCCTTTACGGACGCCGCGCTGGCAGCGTACCCGGCCATGGATAAAAAAAATCTTTTCGAGACCGGCGGTTCCTACGGCGGCTTCATGACAAACTGGATCATCGGCCACACCGACCGCTTTAAAGCCTGCGCCAGCCAGCGTTCCATCTCCAACTGGTTCTCCATGTACGGCGTGTCCGACATCGGCGTGGGCTTTACCGAGGATCAGGCTCTTTCGAGTCCCTGGCAGGATCCCGAAAAGCTCTGGTTCCACAGCCCGCTTCAGTATGCGGACCGCGCCAAGACGCCGACGCTGTTTATCCACTCTTTTGAGGACTACCGCTGCCCCATCGACCAGGGCTATCAGATGTACACCGCTCTCATCAAGCACGGGGTGGAGGCAAGGCTCGTCGCCTTCAGGGGCGAAAACCACGAGCTATCCCGCAGCGGCAAACCCTCGCACCGCTTAAAACGCCTGAACGAGATCACCGAATGGTTTGAAAAGCACCGGAGCTGAGCGCTCCGCGTATTTCCCTTCAAGAAAGGAGGCCCCAATGTCCGCGCCTGTTTACGATGCCTTTATCAGCTACCGGCACCTGACGCTGGATAAGGCGGTAGCCAAAAAGCTTCACACGCTGCTGGAGACCTATAAGATCCCCGGCAGCGTTCAGAAAACGTCCGGCAAAAAGAAAATGGGCAAGATCTTCCGCGACGAGGAGGAGCTGCCTCTGGCGACTTCCTTAAACGACAACATCGAGGAAGCCCTGCGCAATTCCGAATGGCTGATCGTGATCTGCACGCCGGCCCTGCTCGAGTCCCGCTGGTGCATGCGGGAGATCGACTATTTCATCTCGCTGGGCCGCAGGGATCACATCCTTCTGGTGCTGGCGGACGGGACCGCGGAACTGAGTTTCCCGAAGCAGCTCCGCTTCCGGGAGGAAAACGGCGTGCTCATCGAAAGCGAGCCGCTGGCCGCCAATATCGTCGGAGAAAGCGTGCAGGACAGCCTAAAGAAGCTGAAATCCGAAAAGCTGCGCATCCTGGCTCCGATGCTGGGCGTCGGCTACGATGATCTGAGGCGCCGCGCCCGTCAGAGAAAGATGAAGATCGCCGCGGGGATCGCGGCCGCCGTTCTGGTGGCCGGTGCGGGGACCGCCTTCTATCTGATCCGCAACGCGCAGAAGCAGGAACAGCTGCGGCGCGAGGCGGAGGAACAGCAGCGCATCGCGGCCGAGCAGGCGAGCATTGCCGAGGAAGAGCGCCGCATCGCCGCCGAACAGCAGGCGCTGGCGGAGCAGCAGAGCCGGGAAGCGGCCGAACAGGCCCGCATCGCGGAGGAAGAACGGCTGCGGGCCGAGGAGGAACGGCTGCGGGCGGAGGAGGAAAAGCGGAAGGCCGAAGAAAAGAAGCTGGCGGCCGCCTCCAGCAGCATCGGAGAGCTTCTTGAGAAAGCAGGCGCGGCGCTGGACAACGAAGGGCATATCGCAGCCGCAAGAGCGCTCTCCGACGCGCTTGAGATCAGCCGGGAGCACGGTGATATCCGGCATGACGAGATCATCGCGCTCATGCGCCGCACGATGTATATCGAGCCTTATTCGGTCCTCTCCGTCTTTGAGAATCAGAACATCCGGCTGCTGTACCCCACGCCCTCTCCCGACGGGACGAAGGCCGTCGGCATCGTCAACAGCAACTCCGTGGCGCTGATCGACTTTTCGACCAACGAAGTCAGCTATCAGGTCTCGGTCGGCAACGGCATGGTGCTGGATCCGGTCTTTTCCCCGGACGGCTCCCGCTTTGCCGCCACCTGTGAGGACGGCACCTGCGTCTGCATCTGGAACACGGCCGACGGATCGCTGGCCTTTTCCTATAAGACGGACAGCGGCAGGGCGTACGCCATCGAAAACGCCGTGTTCTGGAAGGATTCCGACACGCTGCTGGTGCAGGACTGGGACCACTTCTATCTGATCTCCACCGACGGCGGCAAAAAGCTGCTCTACACGCTCGGCGACCAGATGGACGGCTACGATCCGGACTTCAATATCCTCACCTGGCTGATGGGCCGTCCCTTAAACGAGCTGATAACCAACGTGAATCCCGACGTCATCGGCGTCCAGATGCTGGTCAGCGAAGACTTCTCCAAGATCCTGCTCTCCGGCCTGGCCGGCGGCACCGGGACCATCATCCTGGACGGAGAAGGAAAGCGGATCTGCCTGCTGGACGGCATGCCCGGCTGTTTTTCGGAGAAATACAGTCTTTCTCCGGATGGAAAGACCGCTTCCTGCATCTCCTATTTCGGCTTCTTTGCCGGCTGGGACACGGATACCGGCGAACTGATCTACATCAACCTGCCGGATGAGAGCGACAGACCCGGCATAAGCTTCAGCAACATGGCCTATACCGCGGATTCCTCGGAAGTCTCCTTTATCATCAATGATAAGCTCTACGTCGCGGATGCCCGGACGGCGGAGATCCGCTTCCGGGGCGAATTCGACGCGAACAATTACGTGCCGGAACTGTGCTACGTCGACTATGCGCCGTATCTTCTGGTGACGAATCAGGATTTCTTCATCATCAACACGGAAACGGCCGGGCTCATCCTGCACGTACAGACGGATTCGGCGGCGCCCTTCAACAGCGCGGTCTCCGTGGGAGATCTCCTCTTCGTCACGAAAAACGACGGCTCCTCCTATCTGCTCAGCACGCCGATGCTCGCCTCCGTAACGCCGGTGATCGGTCTGGACGTCCCGATGACGAAGACCTACGATCCTTCCGACTTCAGCGGGATCAATCTCTTTCTGCAGAGCGAGCACAAGCTCTCCGACGGCTTCCTGAAATCTCACGAAGGGCTTGACGTCAGCAGCCAGATGTTCACGTCCCGGGAAAAGGACCGCGTCGCCCTGGCCTATGCCGACGGCGTGATCGAACTGTTTGATGCGGCGGGAGACGGAAAGCCCTCCGATATGATCGCGCACCTGACCAGCCGCATCACGGCGCTGGGAATGGCCGGCAACAGACTGGCGGCCGCGGATGCCGGCAACCGTTTCCTGATCTACGATCTGGAGAAAAAAGAGGTCGTGAAGATCCTGAACCTCCTGAACAACGGCTACAGCTATCAGAGCTTCCGTTTCGACGAAGAAGCGCAGACCCTGATGGCGCTGCGCACGGATGGGATGTATATCGACGTGTATTCCCTCGAGGACGCCGAGCTGCTCTTCGTTCTGACCAGTTCGGGCGGTTTTCTGGATTACGGCTTCTCCGAAGACGGAAGTCTGGCGGTGGCTTACATAGAGGGCGGCGGGATGACCGCAGAGCTCTGGAAGGACGAGGAGGCGCTGCTTACGCAGCTGAGCCGTCTTCTGCCGAAAGAACCGTAGGCTACAAAGTATTTGTCAGCACGAAAAAGGGCGGCCCGCAAAGGCCGCCCTTCTCTTATGCTGTTGATCGTATACGGGATCCTACAGCGCCAGCCGGAGCAGAAGTCCCGCCGCCAGGATCAGGAATCCGACGGTGATGAAAGGCATAAAGACCAGTTCTCCCTGGGCCCTCTTCTCCCGCTGCTTCTCGTTGTACTCGACCAGATCCCTGTACTGCCCGTACTTTGTGATGTATTTCCAGCCGTAGCCGAAGGTATCGAAGGCCCCCAGATACGCCACCAGCTGCAGCAGGCCGATCAGAAGAACGACCGCGCCGGCCGTAGTCAGCGCCTCCACGTAACAGAGCAGGCGGTCAAAGCCCTTCTGATACAGGATCCAAAGGACAAGGGCTGCCGCAAGCAGCAGCCCCGTCAGATAACGCTTCCACGAATGGAAGAAAAAGCGCCGGAAGAAACTCATGTCAATCCTTTAATTCCTTCAGATACTGCTGGAACTCCGCCTCGTTGCAGTACACGAAGTGATCCTTTTTCAGCTCGCGCAGAGACGGTTCGTCTCCGTGTCCGTAGTCATGCGCTTCAGCCGGATTGTACGTGATCCTCTTTCTCCTGCGTTCGGAACGGGGATCCGGCTTCGGGATCGCCGACAGAAGCGAGCGCGTGTAAGGATGCATCGGGTTCTTGAAGAGCTCGTCGCTGGGAGCCTTTTCCACCACCTTGCCGAAGTACATGACCACGATGGAATCGCAGAAGTACTTGACCACGGAAAGGTCGTGCGCAATGAAGATGATGGAGAGGTTCAGGTTATTCTTCAGGTCGTTCAGCAGGTTGATGATCTGGGCGCGGATGGAAACGTCCAGCGCGGAGATCGGCTCGTCGCAGATCAGAAGCTTCGGGTTCATGATCAGGGCACGGGCGATGCCGATACGCTGGCGCTGGCCGCCGGAGAACTCGTGCGGATAGCGGGAGGCGTGCTCTTCGACCAGGCCGACCGTCTCCAGCATCTCGACCACCTTCTTGTGGTTTTCCGCCTTGTTCCTGAAGCCCTGGATCTGCAGACCTTCCTGAATGATATCCTCGACCGTCATACGGGGGTCCAGGGAATCGATAGGATCCTGGAAGATCATCTGGATCTCGTTTAAGAGCTTGCGGCTCACGTGGCCGTTGTCAAACTTGATCTGTCTGATCTTGGCCGTCTGCGTGGGCTTCACCAGGCTGAGCCGTTCCTGAAGCTGACGGATTTGTTCATCCGCAGCCGCATTGATCTCCTGCGACTTTTCCGCAAAGTCCGGTCTGGCGCTGTCAAGCGCCGCGATATCGTCCTGCGCCTGCTTGCGGATGGACTCGATCTTCTCCTTCACGTGGACGGGCGCCCACTTGATCTCCTTCTTGTTCCAGCGGTCGCCGGCGCTGATGCGCACGCCGCGGTAGTAGATGGCGCCGGAGGTGATGTTGTACAGCCGCATGATGCAGCGGCCCGTGGTGGTCTTGCCGCAGCCGGATTCTCCCACGATGCCCAGGCATTCGCCTTCCTTTAAGTCAAAGGAGACGTTGGAAACGGCCTTTAATTTCTGGCGCTTCGGACCCTTGCCGAAGAAGAAGAACTGCTTTAAGTGCCGGACGGAAAGCAGGATCTTCTGCTCCCTGAGTTCCGGTTTCTGCTTCACCTGAGAATTCAGCTTGTAATAGTGGTTGAACGCTTCCTGACTGGCGGCAACGTCTTCGAGTTCGGAAAGGCTCGAAATATCTTCGTGATCATCCTTCAGGAAGAACTGCTGATCCGCTTCCTTCGCTTCCTGCATTACCGGGAGCTCTTCGTTCATATCTTCGGAGATTTTTTCTAATAAATCAGTCTGCGGGTTCATGTTTTGCGTCCTCCTCCAAAGAAATACGAATACGTTCGCTCACGATCTTCGGCATTTCCACCTTCGGCGCCTTGGGATCCAGCAGCCAGGTGGCGGCATAGTGCGTGTCGCTGATCTTGTAGTAGTCAGGCTGTTCGCGGAAGTCGATGTTCATGGCGTACTTGCTGCGCGCCGCGAAAGCGTCGCCCTTCGGCGGGTAGATCATGTTGGGCGGCGTGCCGGGGATGGCTTCCAGCTTTTCCTTGGAATCCACGTCCGGGATACTGGACAGAAGCGCCCAGGTATACGGATGCTTCGGATCGTAGAAGATCTCGTCCGCCGTGCCGTATTCCACGATCTTGCCGGCATACATGACGGCCACGCGGTCGGCCATGTTGGCCACCACGCCCAGGTCGTGCGTAATGAAAATGCAGGACAGCTTTCTTTCTTCCTTGATCCGGTTGATCAGTTCCAGGATCTGGGCCTGAATGGTCACGTCCAGAGCGGTCGTCGGCTCGTCGCAGATCAGGATCTCCGGGGAAGCCGTCAGCGCGATCGCGATAACGATACGCTGCCGCATGCCGCCGGAAAACTCGAAGGGATACTGATTGTAACGCTTTTCCGGTTCGGGAATGCCGACCTCGCGCATGATCTCCAGCGCGCGGCGCTTGGCTTCTTCCTTGGTAATGGTCAGCTTATTGGTGAAGGCTTCCTTCTCGGCGGCGATCTCTTCCTTGATCTGCTTCTTCTCCTCTTCGCCGGAGGCGGCGGAGAGCTTCTGCTTTAAGGCCGCGAGCGCTTCCTTGTGCTCCGCGGTCACCTGCGCCTTGTATTCCTTGACCTGCTGCTTGGCCTTCTTTTCCGTGGCCTCCAGCACCTTTTTCAGTTCGCTTGCTTCGCCCTGATACTCGGCTTTGGTCTTTTTGGTGAAGTCCTTGAACTCCGCCTTCTTCTGCTTTAAGAGCGCCCGGTCCGCGGCTTTGTCGGCCGGATTCTCATAATCCTTGGTCCGGATCTCGGTCTCCAGCTGTTCGAGCTTTTTCTTCTCGGTGTCGATCGCGATATTCATGCGGGCCAGCGTGTTTTTATAGCGGATCATGTCCTCGCTGATAAGGTCGTTGTACATCAGCTTCAGCTTATCCGAGTTGATAAGGGTGGCTTCCGTGATCTGCCGGCCGATCTTGACGATCGGGTTTAAGGAAGACAGCGGGTCCTGGAAGATCATGCCGATCTTGTGGCCGCGGATCTTGTAGAACTCCTCTTCCGCTACTTCCAGCAGGTTTTCGCCGCGGTAAATGATGTTGCCGCCGGCGATGATGGCGTTGTTCGCCAGGATACCCATGATGGCTTTGGAGGTCACGGACTTGCCGGAACCGGATTCGCCCACGATGCAAAGCGTTTCGCCCTGATACAGATCAAAGGATACGTCACGGACCGCCTTCAGGATACCGTTGTCGGTTTTAAAGTTGACAACCAGATGGTTGACAGATAAGACCTTTTCTTTTCCTGCCATGATCAGTCACTTCCTTTCAGGGACGGGTTGAAGGCGTCGCGCAGACCGTTGCTGAAGAGGTTGAAGGAGATCATCAGCAAGGCGATGATGGACGCGGGGAAGAGCTCCAGGTTCGGATACAGCGACAGGTACTGCTGGTTGTTGGACAGCATGACGCCGAAGGCACGGGAGCCCTGCAGGCCTAAGTTCAGGAAGGCCAGGGAAGCCTCGGTACCGATAACGCCCGGGATCATCATGGCTGCGCCGGTGATGATGGTGCCCATGGAGTTCGGAAGGATGTGCCGGAAGATCAAGCGCATATCCGAAGAACCGAGCGTCCGGGAGGCCAGCACGTACTCGCGGCCCTTAAAGCGGTAGAACTGCGTACGGGTGCGGTGGGCGGTGCCCATCCAGCCGGTGATGCAGAGCGCGAACACGAAGGTGCCGAAGTTGTTGCCGAAGTGCAGGATGGCCAGCGTCAGCACGACCAGGGACGGAACGCCGCCGAGGATCTCGCAGAAACGCTCCATGTACAGGTCGACGCGGCCGCCGAAGTAACCGGAGATGGAACCCCAGACCAGACCGAAGGCAAAGCAGAAGGCCGAGACCACCACGCCCAGGAAGAGGGAGGTGAGCAGGCCTGCGAAAGCGCGCTTGACCAGGTCGAAGCCGGAGGCGTCGGTGCCGAGGATGAATTTCGGCATCGCGTCATAGCCCAGCTTGCGGTAGCCCCAGCTGCGGCCGGTGACGGAGGAAAGCTTCTTGGTAACGGACAGGACCGTCTGGGAGTCGACGTAGTCCAGCGGGCAGTCATCCGTCAGCTTGACGAAGGACTCCGGGCCGACGGTGTAGTCGTACTCGCACCAGCCGTTCTGGATCCAGCCGTTCAGTTCCGTAGCGGAATAGGTGACCGGGTCCGCGTTGCCGTAGACCAGCATGTAGGTATCGATCAGGTAATCGCAGTAGTAGAGCTCCGCGTTGTGGATACCCTTGCGGCCGGAGCAGGCCCAGTAGCTGTTGCTGTTGACGTCGGCGACATTGATCATCTGCGAGGCGTCGTCGAAGGAGACTTCGGCCAGCATATCCAGGTTCTTGGCTCTCTCGCCGCCGCCTAAGGTCACGTTTTTGATCAGGATATAGCGGATGGCGTCCGCCGTGGACTTGATCTCAAAGGTGACCTGCGCCGTCACGGAGCTCATCTTCTTATCTTTTAAGATCGCCTGGATGTCGACGTCGAGGTCGCTGTAGTCTTTGCTGAATTCTTCGGCGGAACCGCGCAGGTAGATCCTGTCCTCCGGCTTTTCGCCGTATTTCAGGTATACCGCGTATTCCCCCAGCTTGGAATTGGCTACGCCCTCTTCGTTTCCGAATTCAACGTGCAGCGTATAGCCGCCCTTATTGGTAAAAGCAATGGGCTTTGAGATCATGTAGGCGTCTTTTCCGTCCACGGCCGCATCGGTCGCAAAAACGATCAGACCGCCGGAGGCGTACTGAGAAGCTACGTCGATCAGTGTCGGCTCTTTATCCACGTCGCAGCGCACCAGCGACTGCTTGACGGAAGCGACCGAATACTTCTCGGACAGGGCGGGCACTTCGTTCTGCATATCGTAAACGATGTGCTTCTTCTCACGGGTCCCGTCCCAGAAGCCGTCCTTGATGCCGTGACCGACCTCGAAAAGCTTGGGTGCCAGGAACTTCTCGATGGTGCTGACCTTATCGATATTGGCCTTGGAGAAGACCGGGACTACGATGGAAAGGATAACGAGGATCAGAACGATGATCGCACCGGCCACCGAAGACTTGTTCTTGCAGAAACGCTTGAAAGCATCCTTAAAGAAGGTCGTAGGCTTGGTCGCCAGCTTGGTGTCCGAAATCTTGGCGTCCTTGTCCCGCACCAGATCGAAATCGTCGCTGAGGAACTCTATTTCTCTGTTGTTGTACATCTCAGCCATTATTTCTTCGCCCCCATTCTGATTCTCGGATCAATGAAGCCGTAAGCCATATCGGACAAAACGCCGGCAAGCAGGCCTATCGTATCAAAGATCGCCATGTCAACGAAGAGGATATCGTAATCCTTGTAGTTAATAGCCAGCAGGAACAGGCGCCCGATACCGGGGATATTGTACAGAGTCTCCAGGATCGTGGCACCGGTAAGCAGGCCGATAACTTCCATTAAGACAGCCGGGAAGATCGGCACCATGGCGTTCTTTAACGCATGGCGCACGATCGCCTGACGGCGCGTCAGGCCCTTGGTGCGGGCCAGCAGCAGATATTCGCTCTCCAGCACTTCGCAGAGCTCGGCACGGACGAAACGGCAGTAACCGCAGACCGAACCGAAGGAAAGGCAGAACACCGGAATGATGAAGCCCAGTACCTTCTGCTTTGTGGGAGACGTATCCGCCGGCCAGGAGGATGGCAGCCAGCCCAGCCGGTAGGCAAAAATATGGATCATAAAGGTGATCAGGACGAAGCTTGGCACCGAAATAAAGACCATGACCATCGTCGAGATCGTATGGTCGGTCATCGTGTTTTTCTTCAGGGCAGCCCAGATGCCGAGCAGAATGCCCAACGGAACTGAAAAGATGACCGAGAAGAAATTTATTTTAATGCTGTACGGCAATCGATTCATGATTATGACAGAGGCGTTGACGTTGGGCTGTATGGATTTACTGCTCCCCCAGTCCCAATGCAGGACAATATTGCCCAGCCATCTGACGTACTGTTCCATAACAGGAACCATATAATAATAATTGGAACGTCCTTTGTTTTCCGGCGATCGGTACAGATACGGGCCGTAAACGTCGTCCATGTTTCTGTCGAAACGGTAGACGTAGCCCAGATTGTACTGCCGGTCATAATAGGCGATCTGCTGCGGATCACCGCCGATCGGCCGTTCGAACGGAAGAAGCTTTACCAGTATAAACGTCAGTGAAAGAACGATAAAACACGTGACAAAGGCAAGCCCGATCCTCTTGAGAACGTATTTTCCCATCACAATCTCCCTTCAGCAGGAAAATCGGCAAGCGATGGGATGGTCTCCCACCTCACCGCTTGCCGAAAAATTCAGCTTGCCTTGATTATTCGACTACGAAGTAGTCATTTACAGAATAGTACAGGCCGTTGTTTTCAGCGCCGTCCAGCGTGTAGCTGTAGTACAGGTCGAAGCCGGTGTAGCCTTCCGGTTCAGCGGAAGTGCCGTTGCCGTCGACGTAGGCTGCAGCCAGTTCAGCGGGGACAGTGAAGGTGACCTTGTAGATGCCCTTCTCGACCTCGGTAACTTCGATAGCGCCTTCGAAATCGCCCAGATACGTTTCTTCGTACTGCTTGTCGCCGTTGTAGTAGCGCTCATAGTCGCAGCAGGCGATATCATCGATCGTAAGCTCGGTCAGATCCGGCAGAGCCACTTCAACGTCGAAGGAACCGACGTAGGAACCGTCTTCCTGCTTCTCCATCTCATGATATACGAAGCTTACGGCAGCCTTGTTCTGGCCCTTGGAAGCGATAGCGGTGCCGTTCACGGCATTGTACAGAGCATCGAAGGACCACTTCATACCGTCATAAACGATCGGGTATACGTCGGTGGAGTTGGTGTCAACGCCCCAGTTCAGCGTGAAGCTGCCGGAGATATCCTGGTCGGAGGACAGAACGGATACGAAGCCGATCGGATCCAGGCTGTTGCCGGTAATGGAACCGAAGCCGAAGTCGAACTGACCGACCATCATCTTGTTGTAGTACACGTCGGACCACTCGTTGCCTACCCAGAATACGCATTCCAGCTGGTAGACGCCGCCGCAGACGCTGTCATCGTTGAAGGCAGTCTCGATGAAGTTCTTGATCTCGTTGTGGTAGTTCTCTTCGTGAGTCGGATACATCCACGCAAATTCGATCTCGATCTTGGTCGGGTTCTCCTTGGTGCCGGGCTGATACTTGCCTTCGGCTTCCAGTTCGGTCAGAGCCAGACGGAAGTAGTCGCGGGCCAGCTCAAGGGAGTAGCCGTATCCGTCGGTGTCGTCCAGCAGCTGGGCAACGGCGTTCTTGTGAGCTTCCGTTACGGAGTAGGACAGACCGTTTTCAGGATCGGACATGTAGTTGGAGGCCAGGTAGTCGACGCTCGGGATGGACCCGCGGGCGCTCGCGAAGGTCAGACGGTCGATGGAGTAGCTGACGCCCTGTACGAAGTGGTGGTTGCCCATCGCAGGCTTCAGATCCCAGTAATCTTCTACCGCGTTCTGCGCGACGACACCGTCAACACCGAACAGGTACTCCCAGGTTTCCTGATCGCAGGCATTGGCGTTCAGCTTGAAGTTGGAGGTACCGGTGGTGGAACGGGTACGAGGATCGTTGCGGTATTCGTTCAGGTGTTCCTGAGGAATGCCGGCGGAGTCAAAGTGCTCGGCCAGGAATTCGTTGAAACCGGCGTTCGTATCGGAAGCGGCAGCGGTGTAGATCTTCACGTGCAGGCCTTCGATGGCGTACTTGGTGTCGGCGAATACGTAGTTCGGGTTCTTGGTGTAGATGATCTGCTGATCGGCGTCGTAACGGGATACGTAGTACGGTCCAAGGATCAGGCTGTTGTCAACAGGAGTCTCGGTGGCATCGCTGTTGAAGGAGAACAGCATCGGCTTGCCTTCGGCGTTCTTGCCGACCAGGTCGATGAATTCCTGAGGGATGGGCATGTACAGGCTGGAAGCGATGTAGTACATGCAGTAGAACTGAGTCTGCTCCTGAGCGAAGGTGACCTGGAAGTAGTTCTTGCCGTCTTCCACGAAGGTCTTGATACCGACGTTGGCCCACGCATCGGCGTTGAAGCCGTTTTCGGAAGCAGCGTAGTATTCCTTGGTACCGGCAATGGCACCGGACTTCATGGCAGCCAGTTCGGAACCGCGGTACAGCTTGTTGCTGGCGGTCAGCAGCAGTTTGAAGATGGTCTCATAGTCTTCCAGAGCGACCGGACGATCGTTGAAAGCCGCGCGGGATTCGATCTGGGAACCGGTGGTGTACTTTAAGCCGTCATCGCCGGTGCGGACTTCGAATTTCCAGGTGGTGGCCATGCCGTCGCCGTCTTCATCGTTGACAGCAACGGGTTTTTCCTTCGCCAGTTCGGGGACCCAGTCGTAGCCGTCCTTGGTCTCGTTCATGAAGTTGGTGTAGAAGGAAGCGCCCATGTAGGTGAACAGGTCGCCGACCTGAGAGCCCTGATCGTCATGATACAGGAGGGTCTTCGGGTCGCTGACTTCATAGGTGTGATAGTAGCGGGCCCAGTCGGGGTTGGTTTCGAAAGCCAGGTCAGCCGTGATGCTGCCTTCGGCTAACAGACCGAAGCCGTAACCGACGATGTAGTTTTCGGTGCCCAGGGTGATACGGGGATTGTACATGACGTAGCCGCCGTTTTCAAACAGGGATACGCCGGTGATGCCGGTCGCGATAGCGAAGCGTTCCAGGATACCCAGGATGTTGGTGCGTTCCGCATTGCTTTCCTTCTTGTAGGAAAACAGGCCGTCGGCAGCGGGGACCGCATTGATGACGGCCGCTACGGCGTCAGCATACGCGCTCTTCACTTCAGCAACGGTGTTGCCGGCCGCGATGGCTTCCTCGCCGGCCTTTTCCGCAGCCTTGACGGCGGTATAGGCGGCATCATCCAGCTGATCCTCGATGGATTCGACCATCAGGTTCAGGTCATGGGTGATATAGGCCTGGAAGTCGTCCTTGTCCATGTAGGCGCCGTCCCAAGGGATCTCGGGTGCGGGAGCCGTGGTCTCAACGGGCTGAGGCTCGGTCGCAGGAGGCTGAGTCGTGTCAGGCTGAGTGGCCGCAGGCGTGGTCTCAGGGGCTTTGGTTTCCGGAGCCTGGGTCGCGGGCTGAGTGGGAGCGGGCGTGGTCTCAGCAGGCTGAGGGCCGCAGGCACTGAACACCATTGCGACAACAAGCAGGATTGCCAAAAGCTTACTTGTCTTCTTCATAAGTTTTTCTCCTTCTGAATATTTCTATTCGCCGGGCATCAGCACGTCCGCCGGTGGGCTTGTCAGCCTTTCCGGAGGACGGAAGACCGCAGGTCCCAATTCACCAACATGGCAGAGTCTGGCGAATGATAGGTTATTGTAATGCAATTCCATTCATTTGACAAGTCTTTTTTTCGTATTTACAGGAGAATTTCTCAATGTTTTTCACAGTTTCGTCAAAAAAAGACTCTATAATTGACGAAAAAAGCGTCCGAAGACGCTTTCTTCGTTTTCCGTTTGCGTTTCCGCGGCCGGCTTACAGATCCAGTCCGTTCAGAAGATCCGCCAGAGACGTAGTAGCCTTGCCGGTCTCCTTATAGTTGAAGACCTCTTCCTTATCTCCTCTCGGGCGGCGTTCGCGGCGCTCGCCGTCACGCTCGGGACGGTCGCCTCTTTCGCGGGCCGGACGGTCCGGACGGTCTTCGCGGGGCTTGCGCTCCTTGCGGGCCGGGGCTTCTTCCAGGGCCTTCTTGCTCAGGGACAGCTTGCCGTCCTTCACGGCGATGATCTTCACGGTGATGCGGTCGCCCTTGTTCAGGACGTCCGAAGGCTTCGCAACGCGCTCATAGCTGATCTGCGAAACGTGCAGCAGGCCGGAGGCTCCGTTGTCCAGCTTGATGAACGCGCCGTAATCCATAACGGAATCCACGGTGCCTTCCAGGACGGCGCCTTCCACGCACTCGGCCTTGCGGGCTTCGCGCTCGGCTCTTTCCTTGCGGCGGATGGCGTCACGGACGGACAGCACCAGCTTCTTGGGCTTTTCGGCCGTAATGACGATGGCTTCGGTCTCCAGGCCCTTTAAGGTCTCCAGATCCTCCACGTGATTGGTGGCGACCTTGGAGGCGGGGATAAAGGCGCGGACGCCGTCCACGAAGGCGATCACGCCGCCCTTGACGGCGCTGTCGATCTTCACGGGGATGGCCTCCTTGCTCTCAAGCAGTTCCGCAAAGCGGGCCCATACCGGATCGCTTTCGGGCGGTCCCTGCTTTAAGGACTTTTCCAGCTCCTCTTTATAGTCTGCCATCGTTTCGGCAGCCGCTTCGGCCTTCTCACTGACAACTTCCTTCACCTCTTCCGCCTTTTCGGCGGCTTCGGCTTTCACTTCCTCCGCTTTTTCGGCGGCGGCTTCGATCTTCTCGCTGACAGCTTCCTTTACCTCTTCCGCCTTTTCGGCGATCTCGGCCTTCACTTCTTCCGCTTTGGCGATGACTTCATTGGTTACTTCGTTTAACTGACTCATAATTCCTCCCGGAAAGCGCTTAAGGGGTGCGCTTCGCCCCGTTTTTTCGTGTCGCAGTATAGCATGTTTGCCTACGTCCCGCAAGGGGATTTTGCAGGAAAAATGCGGTTTTTTCTTTGAAATATCAATCTATTTCGACGCTTCCACCAGTTCCCGCGTATAGGGGTGTTTCGGAGCCTCGAAGATCTGATCGATCTCCCCTTCCTCCACCACGTTGCCCTTGCGCATGACGATCACGCGGTCGCAGAGCTGATAGACGACGTTCATATCGTGAGAGATGAACAGATAGCTTAAGCCGAACTGCTCTTTCATCTCCGCCAGGAGCTTTAAGATCTGCGCCTGGATGGTGACGTCCAGGGCCGAGACCGGCTCGTCCGCCACGATGAAGCGCGGCTCCATTAAAAGCGCCGCCGCGATGGAGACCCGCTGGCGCTGGCCGCCCGAAAGCTGGGAGGGCTTGCGGTCCAGATAGCTCTCGTCCAGGCCGACGCGCTTCAGCATGTCGACGATCCTTGCGCGCCGCTCTTCCTTATTATATTTCTTCAGGATCTTGAGCGGCTCCTCCAGGATCCACTCGATGGTCCGGGCAGGATTTAAGGCCGTGTACGGGTCCTGGAACACCACCTGCGGATGCTCGGAGTAGTGCGTGATGGTCCCTTCATATTTAGGAAGGAAGCCGAGGATCGCGCGGGCCAGCGTCGTTTTGCCGGAGCCGCTCTCTCCCACCAGGCCGAGCGCCTCGCCCTCGTAGAGGTCGAAGCTCACGTCGTGCAGCACGTGCTGGATCTTCGTCTTGCCGAGCGGAGACTTGCGCGTATACGAGGTGCTGACGTTCCGGACTTCCAGGATCTTTTTCTTTTCTTCCGCCATATCAGTCCTCCTGCTGCAGGCCCTCGCCCAGAAGGGAGAAGCCCAGGATAAGCAGCGCGATGGTCAGGCCCACGAAGATGGCGTACCAGGGCATGCCGCGCAGGATGTAGTTCTGCGAATCCGAGAGCATGCGGCCCAGCGAGACCTCCGAGGCCGAAACGCCGACGCCCAGAAAGCTCATGCTGGCCTCCGCCAGCACCGCGTTGTTGAAGCCGATGGAGATGGCCGGCAGCAGCACGGGCAGGGTGTTCGGCAGGATATGCCTCAGCATGATGCGCAGATGCCCCACGCCCTGGAGCTTCGCCAGCGAGACGTAGTTCAGCTTTTTGATGCGGGAAAATTCCGCCCGGACGATGCGGGCAAAGCTCGGGATAAAGACAAGGGCCAGCACGCCGATGACGTTGAGCCGCCCCGGGCCCAGGATCGCCAGCGCGATCAGGGCCAGCAGCACGCTCGGGAAGGCAGTCAGCGCGTCGCAGATCCGCATCAGGATCTCGTCGACGACGCCGCCGAAGTAGCCGGTGAGCGCTCCGATCAGCGTCCCCATGCCGGCGCCTAAAAGCACCACGAAGAAGGCGATGAGCAGCGTGGCGCCCGCGCCTTCCAGGATGCGGGAAAAGATGTCCCGGCCGAAGTAATCGGTGCCCAGCAGATGCTTCAGGCTCGGGCCCTGCGCCTTGGCGGCCGCGTCCATCGCGTTCGGATCGTACGGCGTCCAGAACTGCCCGATGATCACGATGCCGACCATGCAGACCGTCAGGATCAGGCCGACCTTGAAAAACCAGTTGTTGTGTTTGGCAAACAGTTTCTTCACGGCAGCCTCCTATACCCGAAGGCGCGGGTCCAGCATCTCGCTGACCACTTCGCCGATGAAATGGACCACCATGACCCAGACGGCCAGGATCATCACGATGGCTTCCACCACGGGGATGTCCCGGTTGCTGATGGAGACCATGAGCAGCCGGCCGATGCCGGGCAGGGAAAAGATCTGCTCGATGACGATGCAGCCCGCCAGCATTTCGGCGACCGTGGCGGCCAGGAAGGCGATGATGGGCAGCAGGGAGTTCTTTAGGGCGTGCGCGCGGAGCGCCGTCTGCCGGTTGTGCCCGCGGCTATACGCCGTGCGGATATAATCCTTCTGCATCTCGCCCAGGATGGAGGAGCGCAGCATCTTGGCAGTCATGGCGGTGCGCGGAATGGCGATGGAGATCGCGGGGAACAGCATATATAAGAAGAAACGGCCGGGCGAGACGTCAAAGGAGACGAAGCTGCCGGGCGTGAAAAAGCGGAGTACGACGCCGAAAAGGACGGTCAGGATGATCGCCACGAAGAAGGCCGGGACGGCCATGACGATCTGGTTGCTGACCGTCAGGAAACGGTCGGCCCAGGAGCCTTCGCGGCGGGCGCTGTAAACGCCGAGCGGGACGGAAAAAAGAAGGGTGAGGGCAAAGCCGAGCAGGGTCAGGGTGACGGTGAGGCCCAGCTTTTCGCCGATCATGTCCCGGACGGGGATGCGGTAGATGTAGGATCTGCCCATATCGCCGCGGATGAAGCTGAAGAGCCAGTCAAAATAGCGCACGGGAAGAGACCGGTTTAAACCGAGCTCTTCCCGCAGGGCTTCGGCGGCCTCGGGCGTGGCGTTGGTGCCCAGGATCAGGTTGACCGGGTCGCCGACCATTTCGAAGGCCGCGTAAGCGAGGAACGACAGCACCAGAAGCGTGATCAGGAGCGTCGCCAGTTTTTTCAGGACAAAATTCATACGTTGATCAATAAGTTACCGTACTTAAATCCATCACGTAGAACGGATAGAAGTTGTAGCCGCTCAAGGTGGAGCGAATGGCGACGAAGTCGGCCAGGTCCTGCAGATAGACGTTGGCGGCGTCGTCGGAGAGGCACTTGGCCGCGACCTTGAAGAGCTCGGTGCGGCGGGCGTCGTCGGTGGTCGCGTTGGCTTCCTGCATGTACTTGTCAAAGGTCTCGCTGGCATAGCCGCACATGTTCTTCTTGGAGGTGGATTCGAAACGGCCGAGCAGCGCGTTGGCGGTCAGGGTGGAGGCGTCGAAGCCGGAGACCGTGGCCTGGAACTTGCGGCCCTGGTACACGTCGGTGAGCCAGGTGTTCCATTCGACTTCCTGCACGCTGGCGTTGATGCCGGCCTTCTTTAACTGCTCGGCGAGCACCATGCCGGTGTTCACGTGAGGCGTGTAGTTGCTCGGTACGGTGATGACCAGGTCAAAGCCGTTCGGATAGCCGGCTTCGGCGAGCAGGCTCTTGGCTTTCTCGACGTCGTGCGGGTATGCGTTGATCAGGCTCGCATCGAAATACTTGGCGAAGGAGGGATAGATGGAGCTTCCCAGCTTGGAGCCGTGGCCGTCCGCGGTGAGCTTGAGCATCTCGTCCACGTCCACCGCATAGCAGAGGGCCTGGCGGACCTTCACGTTGTTGAGCGGTTCAACGGCGTTGTTCAGGTACAGGGCCTGGACCAGGTTCATGGTGCCTTCCAGCACCTTATAGTCGGACTTGAGGCCGCTCACCTGATCACTGGTCATGTGCGCGACCAGATCGACGGAGCCGGCATCCAGCGCCGTTACCAGCGCGGTGGCGTTTTCGAAGATCTTGAAGGTGATCCGGGTCAGCCGGGCCTTGGGTCCCCAGTAGTCCGCGAAGCAGCGGATCACGATGCTGTCCTGCACGGTGCGGCTTTCAAAGCAGAAGGGGCCGGTGCCGACGGGCTTGGTGTCCTGATCGGTGTAGGCGGCGGGGCTGATATAAACGGAGCTGACGTAGGCCAGGAAGTCGCTGTTCGGGGCGGCGAGTCTGATGACGACGTTGTTGCCTTCCGCTTTGACGGATTCCACGTTCGCCAGGACGCCCTTGATGGCGCTGTCCACGGAATTGGCGGCGCAGGTCTCGAAGGAGTACACCACGTCGGCCGGCGTCATGACGGCGCCGTTGTGGAACTTGACGTTCTCGCGGATCGCAAAGGTATAGGTGAGGCCGTCGGCCGAGACCGTATGGCCCGTTGCCAGCGCCGGCTTGAAGTCGCCGGCGGAATCCGATTTATACAGGCCCTCGAAGACGTTGAACATGACTTCGCGGGTCCCGGCGGTGGCCAGCTGGTAAGGACTTAAGGAACTGCTCAAGTCCTGCGCGATGCCAACGCAGATCTCGTTTGCTTTTTTCCGGGCTTCCGCGCCGGTCTCCTGCTTGCCGCAGGCACAGGCAAACAGCATCAGGGCTGCCAGTAAAAGGCAGATCGTTTTTTTCATCTTTCTATCTCCTTCTTCGGGAAATCCGACCTGCGGACCGTGCCGCGGCCGCCCCTTACAATACCTGTTTTTGCTGAGATTTGCAAGGGATTTCTTGTTCTTTTCATTTTTCTTTTACTTTGCGAAATCGCAGGCGATATCGGGATCCAGCAGAGCCGCAAACTTCCGGGCGTCTTCCTCCGTGCCGACGATATCTCCGTAGTGCGCGGGCACAGCGGCCTTCGGGCGGATGGCGTTGACCAGGGCGGCCGCTTCCTTCGCCTTCATGGTGTAGGTCCCGCCGACCGGGACCACCGCGACGTCGCAGCGGATCTTCCGCACGTCCTCGTTGTCGTCGGTATCGCCGGCCAGCCAGTAGCGGAGGCCGTTCATCGTGACGATATAGCCGAGCCAGCCTTTTCCTTTCATATGGAAGGGCTTCCCGACGTTATAGGCGGGCACCGCTTCGATCTTCACGCCCAGGACCTCGGCTTCCTCGCCGGCGGACAGATATAAAAGCCTCATATCCGACAGGCCCGCCTTGACGGCGGCGGCCCGGCAGCTCTTCGGCAGGATCACCCAGGCGTTCCGGGACGCCGCTTTGCGCAGGTCCTCGGGGGACAGGTGGTCGTAGTGTTCGTGGCTGATCAGGATGATCTCCCCGTCCTGCGGGGCTCCCTTCATATGGAAGGGATCGAAGTAAAGGATCCTTTCCCCGTCGATGCGGACCGCAAAGTGGCCCAGCAGTTTCAGATGTTCCGCTTTCATTCTTTTCCGGCTCCTTTCAGTATCTCCTTCAGACCGGTCAGATGCCGGTCCCGCGCGGGAATGGAATCGATCAGTTTCTTCGTATAGGCCTCCTGCGGGTGCAGGAAGACGTCCTCCACGCTCCCCTGCTCCACGATCTTCCCGCGGTACATGACCAGCACGCGCTCGGACAGGTGCCGGATGACCCGCATGTTGTGGGAAATGAAGAGGATGGAGGTCCCTTTGGTCTTGTTGATCTTCTTTAAGAGGTCCAGGATCTGGCCCTGGATGGTGACGTCCAGCGCCGTGGTCGGCTCGTCCGCCAGCAGCAGCTTCGGGGAATGGATGATGGCCGCCGCGATCATGGCGCGCTGCAGCATGCCGCCGGATAGCTCGTGCGGGTATTTTTCATAGACGGTCTCCGGCTCGTCCAGCTCGGCTTCCGCCATGGCCGTCAAGGCCGCGGAACGTCTCGCAGCGGGGCTCATCTCCGGGTGATGTACCAGAAGGCTCTCCTCGACCTGCCGGCCGATGGGCATGATGGGATCGAAGGCGCTCATCGGCTCCTGGAAAATGACGCCGATGGTGTCGCCCTGCATCTGCCGCATAAGATTCCGGTCGCCGTTTAAGATCTCGACCCCGTCCAGCCAGATTTCTCCGCTGTATTCGCTCTGCCGGCGCGGCAGAAGGCCGCTGATGGCCATGGCCGTGACGGATTTTCCGGAACCGCTCTCTCCGACCAGGCCGACGATCTCGCCGTCGCCCACGGTAAAGCTGGTACCGTCCACGGCAAAGCGGTCCGGCGCTGCGGTTTTAAAATGGACCCGAAGGTTTTTTACTTCCAGCATGTGTTTTCCTCGTGACTGCAGAAACTCATCTTACTTATACACCGGAAGGGCGCTTTCGTCAATCCCTTTCGATGAGTGGCGCGCTCGGCGCTGTAAGCCCTCCTGCAATTCGGAATTGATTTTTCCTCCGAAGCCCTCTATAATATGAATATTATACAGAACGCTCTGAGAGGGAATCTTATATGACATCATATGAAGCCATGTACCGCGAAAAGCTGACGACGGCCGAAGAAGCCGTAAAGAGGATCAAATCCGGCGACTGGGTGGACTACGGCTGGACCACCTGTCACCCCGTGGCCCTGGACAAGGCCCTGGCCGCCCGTCTGCCCGAGCTGTATGATATCAAGATACGCGGCGGCATCGCGCTCTGGGAGCCGGCCGTCTTTCAGGTGGCGGAAGCCGAAAAGCATATGTGCTGGAATTCCTGGCACATGAGCGGCATCGAGCGGAAGGCGGCCGCAAAGGGCCTCGCCTTCTATTCCCCGCTGCGCTACTCGGAGCTGCCGCGCTACTACCGCGAAAACATCGCCCCGCCGGACGTGACCATGATCCAGGTCGCCCCGATGGACAAGCACGGCTACTTCAACTTCGGCCCGAACGCCTCCCATCTGGCGGCGCTCTGCGAAGTCTCTAAATACCTGATCGTCGAGGTCAACCGGAACATGCCGCGCTGCCTGGGCGGCATGGAGTCGGAAGTCCACGTTTCCCGGGTGGACGCCGTCGTCGAGGGCGATAACCCGCCCGTCGGCCAGCTGCCCGCCGGCGGCGCGCCTTCGGACGTGGACCGCGCCGTGGCGAAGGCCATCGTGGAGCAGATCCCGAACGGCGCCTGCCTGCAGCTGGGCATCGGGACCATGCCGAACACCGTCGGCTCCATGATCGCGGACTCCGACTTAAAGGATCTGGGCGTGCACACCGAGATGTACGTGGACGCCTTCGTGGATATCGCGGCGGCCGGCAAGATTACCTGCGCGAAGAAAAACATCGATCCGGGCCGCCAGGTCTACGCCTTCGGCGCCGGCACGCAGAAGATGTACGACTACATGAACAACAATCCGGCCCTGATGGCCGCGCCGGTCAACTACGTCAACGACGACCGCGTCATCTCGCAGATCGACAACTTCATCTCCATCAACAACGCGGTGAATCTGGACCTTTTCGGGCAGATCTCCTCGGAGAGCGCGGGCATCAAGCCCATCTCCGGCGCCGGCGGCCAGCAGGATTTCGTGCTCGGCGCCTACCTGTCCAAGGGCGGCAAGAGCTTCATCTGCTGCTCTTCCACCTTCACGGACAAGAAGGGCGTGATGCACTCCCGCATCCTGCCGACCTTAGAGCCCGGCACCATCGTCACCGACACCCGGCCGAACACCATGTACGTGGTCACCGAGTACGGCTGCGTCAATCTCAAAGGACTTTCGACCTGGGAGCGGGCGGAGGCCATCATCTCGCTGGCGCACCCGGATTTCCGGGAGCAGCTGATCAAAGACGCCGAAGCCATGAAGATCTGGCGGCGCAGCAACCGATAAGGACAGCAAAGCATGAAACGAGGATCCCTTTCCAACCGAATCCGACGCGCGGCCCTGCTGCTGGCCATCCTGCTGCTCTTTTCCGCCGCCGTGCAGGCGGGCGGCACCATCCGCCTGCAGGAGCTGATCTCGCTGCCGCAGGCGCCGGAGACCGAGTCCGACTACGTGGTGCTGATGGAGGCCAAGTCCGGGACCGTTCTGTATGAAAAGAACGCCATGGAAAAGGCCTATCCCGCCAGCATCACGAAGGTCATGACCGCGCTTCTGACCATGGAAAACTGCCGCATGGACGAAAACGTCTCCTTTTCCTACCGGGCCACGCACGAGATCGGCCCCGGCAGCAGCAGCATCGCCCGCACCGAGGGTGAGATCATGACCGTGGAACAGTGTCTGTACGGCCTGATGGTCGCCTCCGCCAACGAGGTCGCCCAGGGGCTGGCCGAGCACATCTCCGGCTCCCTGGAGAGTTTCGTCGCCCTGATGAACCTTAGGGCGCAGCAGCTGGGCGCCGTCAACACGCATTTCGCGAACGCGCACGGCTACCACACGGAGGATCACTACACCTGCGCCTACGACATGGCGCTGTTCATGCGGGAAGCGATCCGCTACGACAGGCTGGTGGAGATCATGGGGACCGAGCGCTATCAGATTCCGCCCACCAACAAGCACGACGAGATCACCTACATGAAGTCCAGCCATCCGCTTCTGACCGGCGACGACAAGATGAAATACCCCTACGCCCTGGCCGGCAAGACGGGCTACACGGACGAGGCGCTCTGCACGCTGGTCACCTATGCCAGTCAGGGCGATATGGACCTGATCTGCGTCACCATGCACGCCGCGACGCGGACCATGAACGGAAACGACACCGTCGCGCTGTTCAACTACGGCTTCCAGAACTTTAAGTGCTACAACTTAAGCAGCCGCGAGGCCGTGCTGGAGAACGACGCTTCCGGTTTCCTGGGCAAAAACCTGATCAATTTCGCCTATTCGGAGGAGGCCTACTGCACGCTGCCAAACGGCATGACGCCGGAAAGCCTAAGCTCGGAGATCGTGTTCCTGGGCAGCCAGGCCAGGGACGACGTGCTGGCCACCCGGATCTACACCTTAGGCGGCATGGAGCTGGGGCGCTGCGACTTAAAGGTCCTGCCGATGAAGGACGGCCTGGCCATCAAGCCCATCGTGAGCGTGGTGCCGTCCCGGAACGAGATCCTGCGGCAGGAGCACTTCGGCCTGCCCCTCATCTACTGGATCCTGATCGGCGGCGGTATGGTGCTGCTGCTCGTGATCTGGCTCAGCATCTGGCTCACGGTCCGCGCCGTCAAGCGCTACAAGCGGCGCAAGGCGCACGCCAAGCAGACCATGAACCGCATGAACGACGACCGATTCCCGCCGCTTTTGTACTAGGCGGGAGTATCAAAAAGACGCCGGAGTTTCCGAACTCCGGCGTCTTTTTTGTTCTATCCGTTTCAGCGGCGGATCGTTTTATTCCAGGTCTTCCGGCACCGTGATCTTCCGGTTGCCGTAGTCGCCCATGACGAGCTTGACGTTCCGGCCCGCCTGCTCCATCAGCGTGCAGTCGTCGGTCACGGGCCGCTTCGCAAAGCGCCGGTGCGCTTCTTCCAGCAGCGCTCTGTCAAAGCCCTGCGGCGTCTGCACCAGCCAGGTGTTCGGACGGTCCGTCGTCTCCAGCACCTCGCCCCGCTCGTTCGTCAGCTTTACCGTGTCCCGGCTGGGAACGGCCAGCGAGACGGCCGGATAGTCCCTTAGCGCCTCCAGGCAGTCGTCCACCGCGCGCGGCTTCACGAAGGGCCTGGCCGCGTCGTGGATCAGGACCAGCTTTTCACGGATATGGGCCAGCGCGTTCCGGACGGAATCCCGCCGCTCGGCGCCGCCCTCCGTCAGGAGGATCTTCGGCGCCTTGCCGGAAATCGGAGCTTCGGCCTTCAGGGCGGAAACGACGTCTTCGATCTGCGTCTTATCTTCCGGCCGGCAGGGGATCACGATCTTTTTGACCGCCGGATGCCGGTAAAAGACCTTAAGCGTATGCGCCAGCACCGGCTCGCCCTTTAAGGGCGCGAAGATCTTGTTGACAGCGCCGCCGAATCGGCTGCCGCTGCCCCCCGCCGCGATGATCACGCCGCAGGAAAGCGGTTTTTCTTTCGTGTTTTCGCAGGAAAAGAGCTTCCAGCCCGCCGGCAGTTTCCGGCGGATCCCGGAGGCGGCCGCGCTTCGGGTCTCCGCGTCCGCAAAAAGGCCGAGCACCGCGGAGCCGGAGCCGCAAAGCAGCGCATTTAAGGCGCCGGCTTCCTCCAGCAGTTCTTTCGCCTTCCGGAAGGCTTCGGCCGCCTCTCCGGAAAGCACGGCTTCAAAGTCATTGTGCAGCAAAGAGGCGATCTGTCTGACGTCTCCCTTAATCAGCGCCTCCTCCAGCTCCGCCTGCCGCCTTTCGATCTCAGCGGCGGAAAACGCCTGGGAGCCCAGCGCATCCCAGGCCTGATACATCTCTTTCGTCGGACAGGATACCGGCGGCTTTACGATCAGGAAAGACAGGGCGGCGCGGCTGGCCAGAGGCGTCAGCTGCGTCCCGGTCCCGCGCCCGCGGGACGGCCCTTTCCTGAGAAGTGCCGGAACGTCCGCTCCCAGTGCCGCCGCTGCTTTCTCCAGTTCCGGCCGGGAAAAACAGCCGCCGTAAAAGTCGCTTAAGGCGTTCATCAGCGCGGCCGCGTCCGAGCTGCCGCCGCCCAGGCCCGCCTCCGAGGGGATCTTCTTGTCCAGATTCACGGCAAATTCGTCGGGAAGATGGAAGGACCGCTTCATTAAGGCGTACGCCTTCACGGCCAGATTTTCCGCATTTTCCAGCTCCGGCCGCGAGCAGGCAAAAGAAAAAGCATCAGCCGGCTCCAGCTCCAGCGTATCGTGCAGGCCGATCGGCTGATAGACTGTATCGACCGTATGATAGCCGTCCGGACGCCGTCCGGTGATATACAGGTTCAAGTTTACCTTGGCGCGGGAACGAACGATCATGCTTCGCCTTCCCCTTTCTTATCTCCCGCCGCATCCTTCAGCTCGGCCGTGATCAGGCAGAGCACCTGCATGCCCTCGCCTCTTCCGAAGCCGGTCAGGCCCTCACCGCTGGTCGCCGTTAAACCCACGTGCGCCGGCGCAAGGCCCAGCAGCGCGGCTACGCTTTCCTTAATGGCCGGGATGTGCGGAAACAGTCTCGGCCTTTTCGCCTCCACGCTGAAGGAAACGTGAAGGATCCGCCCACCCAGGCGCTCCAGATCGTTAAGCGCCTCGCGCAGGTACGTCCGGCTGTCCGTTTCTCCGGCCCGGCAGAGCGCATCAGCGACCGGTCCCAGGATATTCCGCCCGGTGACGCCGGAGACGGCGTTCGTTAAGGCGTGCAGCAGAACGTCGCCGTCGCTGTTGGCTTTCAGGCCTCTTTCTCCCTCTATAAGAACGCCGCCCAGTACGAGCGGCTTATCCTTTTCTTCTTCAAAACGGTGGGAATCCTGTCCCAGCGCGCAGCAGATCATCTTTCCGTCCTTTCTGCCCTTTACGTCGCCTGATTCTTCCGGTATTCTTCCTTCCAGCGGTACAGAAGCTCCAGGAACGCGTCGGTGCGCTCCGGCTCCTGCTTATCCATGAGGGCGGCCGCTTCCAGGCCCTTGCCCTGATACTGCGCCAGATTTCTCCGGCTTTCCAGATTGCTGCGGTACTGCTCCAGCTTTTCCTCGTCGATGACCGTTTCCAGTCCGAGCGGCACCTCGTCCTGTCCCATCAGGACGTTCAGCAGGTACATCTTCTCCGGCAGGGAGGAATCGCGGTTGATGGCGTAGGCGCGGCGCAGGCAGTCCATCGCGTCGGCGTAGTCCTCCACGCGGGCGTAGCAGGCCGCCTTGTTGGTCCAGATACGGGCCGTGAAGTCCCGGCCGCCCGTCTCCCGGCCGTCCTGCGTCAGCAGCTGATTGTAGATGCGCAGCGCACTGTAATACTTGCCTCGCGTAAAGAGGGCGTCGCCTTTGGCCTTTAAGCGGCTGGCCGTCCCGCTTAAGGACAGCTGCTCCAGCTGCTTGCGGAAGGTGAAAAGCTCGGCGCTTGAGTAATAGCGCAGATCCTGCAGGATCACGTAAAGGATCTCGTACAGGCCGGCGCCGTTTTCGCGCAGGCGGCGCACCCGCTCCTCCAGCTTGTCCTGCTCCAGCTGGCGCAGGAAATCGAAGAGGCGTTCATCCGGGAAGCTCTCGTCGATCAGAAGCAGGTTGTTGTAGATATAGTAGCTTAGTTCCTCGCCGGAATACAGATGGATGCCCAGCTCGGGCACGTAATACGGCCGGCTCACCGGCCCCATGCGGCACAGGATCAGATTGCCCACAGCAGCGCCTCCTTCCTTAAGAGATCAGGAAATCCTTGCGGATCACCATATCCGTGGCGGGGAAGAGTTCCCCGAAGCCCTTGTCCACCACCCGCACCGTCACGTGGTTTTCCGACGCGAAGGATACGATCAGCTGGACTCTCGTCGTTTTATTGGGCCTGGCCGGCAGCTCTGCCAGCGAGATCCCGATATTTTCCACCCGCTGGGTGGAGAAGGGCGTGATCAAAAGGTCCAGGCTGTGAACGTCGTCCAGGATGAACTCCGCGGAGACGCGCGCCTCGTACCAGTTGCTGCCCGCGCTGGCCAGGACCAGCTGCTCGTTCTTGCCGTCCCGCACCGCGTAAACGCTGATAGAGGAAGCCAGACGCCCCTCGCAGATGCAGATGTACGGATAAGCCGACTCTTCCAGCGTGCTGTCGTAGGCCACCAGGCAGGCGCCGTCCGAAAACAGATGCTGCCCGCCGAAGACTTTCCGCTTATTGCATATCTTCCGGATGAACTCCGGCGCCCAGTTCACGCTGCCGAAGCCCTCTCCCGTTAAGAAAACGGAGGAGATCAGCTTCTTGCTCAGCATGCGGTCCGCGCAGTTGGACAGGATGGTGTCCGCCATGCGCTCGCCGACCGGCGTCTCCAGGATATCCAGGTCGAAGGCTTCCTCCAGCGGTTCCCGCCTTGCCTCCAGGATCTGGGGCCGGCGGCCGCGGATGGCCCGCAGCTCGAAGAAATCCAGGCCGGCGTCCGTCAAGTCGAAGCCGACCACCATGTTCGGCCAGAGCTCCTTGGGCTGGGCCGCCACGTAATAGGAGAAGCACTCGGTATGGCTTAAGAAACGGATCTTGTCCCTTGAAAGGCCCGCCAGATCGCAGGCCGCCGTCAGCCGGTCCAGAAGATCCGGATTCAGTTCCTTTAAGCCGAAGGCCACGCAGCGCACCGGTTCGACGCCGTACTTGCCGCGGGGGAGGGAAAGCAGCTGCTCGATGAAGTGCCCCATGAGATCCACGGCGCCGTACTGCACGCCCTCGATGGTGGCGCTGCCGTTCTTGTACAGCAGCTTCACCAGCTTGTCCACCATGGTGCCCTCTCCCATCAGGGCCCGGCGGTAGGCCTCGGAGCCGATCAGCCAGGTATCGCTGCCCCGCATCTTGCAGAGCACCGTCGGGATCAGGCAGCTTTCCTCTTCGCTGCCCATCAGGAAGGGCTCCGGCGCGTTTTTCGCAGGAGAGAAGGTACTGATCTGGCTGTAGGTATCGCACAGATCGATGCCCAGGATCAGTTCGTTCATGTTTCTCTCCTTTCCGCCGCAGCCGGCTTGATCAAACAGGGATATTATTATATCAGATCTTTCCCGCGAGGGGAAGGTTTTTTACACCGAATGGAAGTATTCTTTCAGCAGCACGTCTTCCTTGCCGAATTCCACGATCTCCTGCTGCCAGCCTTCCTTTTCGTCCACCGCGTCCCGGATGACCCGGTTTAAGCGTGCGAAGCGTCCGCCGCCCGGTCCGGCCGCGCCCGGCAGCCTGCCCTCGCTGATCAGCTGCCCGCTTCTTTCGATCCGGTATTCCAGGATCTCGTCCGCGAACAGCAGCACCGGCTTGACGTAGATGCCCCGGTACACGTGCGGCATCTCCGTGCGGACGAAGTCCTGCTCCTCTTCCTGCGGCAGGATGCGCGTCGCGATCGTGACCGTCTCGTTTTCACTGCCCCGGTACTCGATCAGGGTCTTGTCCGAAAGCTCCGCGGGCAGCGGGAAGAAGCGGCCCAGCTTCTGCTGGTACAGGAAAAACTTGCCCTGGTTGTACAGGTTCTGCAGAAGGAGGCTCGCCAGCTTCGTCACGTCCGGCGAGAGGCTTTCCTTGCCGGAATAGAACTTCGTCAGCGCCAGCTGGCAGATGAGCGGCAGCTGCTCCGGCCGTTTTTCGGAGGCGGCCCAGGAGGCCAGATAGGCGAAGACGTTCTCCGGAATGTTCTCCTCCCGGCAGAAATAGCGCTCGCTCTGCAGCACCGCATAGGCGTGCAGCAGCTGGCGGTTGGGCGATTTCGTACCCTTTAAGTACAGATCCACCACCCACTCGATGCGCTCGCTCTCCTCGGTGAAGATCATCTGCCCCAGGAGGCGCTCCGGCAGGTCGTAGTATAAAGCTTCCCCGCCGGCGGCCAGCTTTAAGAGCTGGCGCATGCTTTCGGTCCCGCCGTTGTAATAACGGCTAAGATAAGTCAGCGTGACGGGGCTCCAGTCGCCGCCCCGGTAGAGGGCCAGCGACACGCCGAAGACGTGCTTTTCGTACTCGTAGCTGCGGCTGCGGATCTGCCGGTCCATCAGCTTCAGGAGCATCTGCGGATCGAAGCTGCGGTAGCCGAAGCGGTAGACCATTTCCACGGCCGCCTCTTCCTCGCCCTTCATCAGGAAGTGCTCCGCCAGAAGCTTGCCGGCCTTCTGCTCCAGATAGGGGCTGCGGCGCAGCGAGGCCATCAGCGACGCGTACTCCGTGTCGTTCATGTCGTGCTGCCGGATCAGGCTGACGATCAGCTTTTCCCGGAACACGTCCGAAAGGTCCTCCCAGTCGCTGTAGCGGCGGATCAGTTCGCGGACCTCCATATCGTTGGCGCTGCCGCGGATCGCGCTCTGGCAGAGCGCCAGGCGGAAGGGCAGGCTGTCCGGGCACAGGCGCCGCAGCGACTGCATGAGCCGCTCGTCCGCCGTCATCAGCTGCCGGCGGGTAAAGACGTTCTGGGCGTAGCGGTTGCCGTCCCGGTCCACGAACAAAAGCCGGCAGTACGGCGTATAGACCGGAATGTAGGCTTCGCCGTCCCGGACCGGATAGATGTAGGATTCCTTCAGTTCTCCGTACAGGACGAGGATCCGCTCGATCGCCTTGTTGGCCAGGCTCAGATGGACGGTATAGACGATCTCCGAAAGCAGGCCGGCCGTTCTTTCGTCCAGCACTTCAGGGATCAGCATTTTTTCGTAGAAAAACGCGTCGGATTCGCTCACGCTCCCCTTTAAAAGCCGCTCCAGGGCAAAGCTCTGGATCTGCTTTTCGTACAGGCGGTACATCTGGGTCTCGGGCCCGTACTGCCTGGCGACGTAGCGGTAGAGCGACGTGCGGGCTTCCACCCGCTCCGGGCTGTTGTAGGTGTAGTAAAGCTGAACCATCTGCGGGATGTCCCCGTTGAAGTCCTCGGGCAGGACGGACAGATACGCCTCGTACAGTTCCGGCAGGCGGACGTCCTCCCGGATGCCCGCCTCGTAAAGCGGACGGTACTCCGGCTTGAAGACGCCGCGCCGCAGGATCACCGTGAGCAGCGCCGTCAGCAGCTCCTTCTCCGGATAGGCCGCGTACAGCAGCTTCATCAGACGCAGGGCGCCGGGATGCGGATCCTTCTGCAGCACGATCAGGCGGGCGATGCGGTCCGCCGTATCGGCCGACCAGCAGCCGAAGCGCGCACCGAAGTACAGGATATAGCGGGTGAAGGGATCAAAGCGCTTGATCAGATCGGGATGCGCGTTGATGAGCAGGACGGCTTCGATCTTCAAAAGCAGCGGCAGATTGCGGTTCAGATAGTGTTCGCGGATCTTCTGGAAGCATTTTTCCGGCTGCTCGGCCCACTCGCTGTCGGAGCGCATGAGCAGCGGCATCAGCTCCGGCTTGTCCGCCTCCTCTTCCTTCAGGCGGTATAAAAGACGCAGGAAGCTCTCGGAGAGGCGGTTGCCCTTCTCCATCTCTTCTTCCAGATATAAAAACCACAGGTACTGGCTGATGTTTTCGGTGCGGCTGCGCTGGATGGGCGCCCGGTTCTGCTCCAGGATCTCTTTCTCCTCGCGCCTTAAGTTCAGCTGGCGGTAGATCTCCGCCCTTAAGAGTGCCTGTTCGGTCCCCGCCTCCTTCAGCTCGTCGCAGGTATTCAGGTATTTCACCACCTGCGCTTCCACGCCGTGAGGCTTCTTTTCGGCCGCGTACAGCACCACCATGCTCTTGGCCAGCTGCAGGGCGGCGCGGCGGTACTGGCTGCGTTTTAAGCCGGCCACGTCGGGCTTCCGCTCCGGAATGACCGTCACGGAGATATGCACTTCCTCCCGGCCGGTATTGACCAGGATCTCGCCCAGGTTTTTGCCGCCGTGAAGCTTTTCCGCCGAAAACTGCAGCGGGATGCGGAGCGTATCGCCGTCAAAATCCAGCGCAGTCCAGCGTTCCTTGCGGAAACGCAGGAAGGGCGCCAGGCTCTTTACCGATATCAGGCAGTAGCCGGAGCCGCTGCGGGTGATCACGAGCTCGCCCTTTAATTCATCCTCGCGGCACACGTAGGTCTGCGGTTCCCGGTCCACCCGGAGCTTCACCGGCTTCTTGGCGCCGCAGGCGACCAGAAATTCTTCCAGCGCCATCCGGCGGTCCGGCGAGCGGCGCAGCGCCTGGTACAGGGCGCGCAGGGAATCATCCTTCAGGAAAGGCAGCTCGGCGAATTTCTCGGATTCAAACAGGGCCAGCATCGTATCCGGCCGCTTTTCCGCCAGCTCGCCCATTTCCGCAAAAGTGGCCGGCGCGTCCGGCAGGCCGGGCAGCGTCTGCGTGAAGGAAACGCGGTACGGCAGACTCAGGTCGCCGCCGTTCGTCACCAGCGAGAAGCTGCCTTCCAGCACCGAACTCTCCGTTTCATTCTCTCCGTGAAGGACGAAGGGCACGACGGCATTGACCCCGGCAAAGGCGTTCTGCGGGATCTCGATCCGGTCGTCATCCGCGTAGGCCAGCCCCCGGAAAGGAACGCCGTTTCGGCTTTCCATCGTGATGACGCCTTCCGCCTGTCCTCCGCAGGGGACAAACAGCTCGAGCGACGGCTCCGCAAAGCTGATCAGCGGTCTTCTGTCTTCCGTGATCCCCTTTGCCAGCTGATTGATCTTTTTCCTCACGACGTCCTCCTTTCCCCAAAAAGGCCTCAAAATGGCACCGATGTGGGGGACAAAGCCCGATTTCTGTTCTATTTTACACCAATTGTGTCAAAAACTCCAGATATTTTTTTATTTCCCGCTCATAGCCGTTATCGCCGGGCTCCAGGAAATGCTTCCCGACCAGTTCGTCCGGCAGATACTGCTGCTTCACGTAGTGACCGGGGTAGTCGTGCGCGTATTTGTAGCCGATCCCGCGGCCCAGCTCGCTGTGCCCCTGATAGTTCGCGTCCTGCAGATGCGGCGGCACGGTCTTGATATCCGTCTTCTCCACTTCGGCCAGCGCCGCCTCTATCCCCATATAGGCTGCGTTGCTCTTCGGCGCCGTCGCCACGTAGGTGGCCGCCAGCGCCAGGGGGATGCGCCCCTCCGGCATGCCGACGCGCTCGACGGTCTCGGCCGCCGCGACCGCGACCTGAAGGGCCCGCGGATCCGCCAGCCCCACGTCCTCCGCCGCGCAGATCATGATCCGCCGGGCGATGAACTTCGGGTCCTCGCCGGCCGTGATCATCCGGGCCAGGTAATAAAGCACCGCGTCCGGATCCGAGCCGCGCATGCTTTTGATAAAGGCGCTGATCACGTCGTAGTGGTTGTCGCCGTCCTTGTCGTAGCGGACGGCCCGGCGCTGGATGCACTCCTCCGCCACCGCCAGCGTGATATGGATGAGTCCGTCCGGCGCGCGGTCCGTGGTCAGGACCGCCAGCTCCACCGCGCTGATGGCGCGTCTGGCGTCGCCGCCGGCCACGTCCGCCAGAAATTCGGCCGCGTCGTTATCGATCACGGCACGGTACATGCCCATGCCTTTTTTATCGTCTTCCACGGCCCGGCGGATCAGGGTCAGGATATCTTCCTTATCCAGGGGCTTTAGTTCAAAGATATTCGAGCGGGACAGAAGCGCCCGGTTGACTTCAAAGAAAGGATTTTCCGTGGTGGCGCCGATCAGGATCACGGTGCCGTCCTCCACGTAAGGCAGCAGATAGTCCTGCTGCGCCTTGTTGAAGCGGTGGATCTCGTCGATGAAAAGGATGGTCTTCTTGCCGTAGGCCGCGCGGTTCTGCTTCGCCTCGGCCACGACCTCCTCCATGTCCTTCTTGCCGGAGGTCGTCGCATTGATCTGCCGGAACTCGGCTTTGGTCGCCTTGGCGATCACCTGCGCCAGCGTGGTCTTGCCCGTGCCGGGCGGGCCGTAAAAGATGAGCGACGAGAGCTGATCCGCCCGGATGGCGCGCGAAAGCAGCTTGTCCGGCCCCAGAATATGCTTCTGGCCCACGACCTCGTCCAGCGTTTCGGGACGGAGCCGGAGCGCCAGCGGGCTCTCCTTCTCGCGGGCCTGTTCGTTCATATAGTCAAAAAGGGTTCTGGCCATAAAGCGCCTCTGTTATCTTTCTCCGTGGCGGGACGTCATCTGAAAGCGCCGGTATTCCCCGCCGTCCAGCGTTTTCCAGATGAACAGGCCGTTTTCCAGCGTCATGTAGCTCTTGCTGCTTCCGCCCATGGGCAGCGTGACCGAGCCGGGATTCATATAGACGAAGTTCAGATGGTCCTCCAGCGTGGGGCGGTGCGTGTGACCGCAGAGGATCACGTCCAGATCCGGGACCGGCGGCAGCGCGTGTTCGTTGTACAGATGGCCGTGCGTGAGCGCGATCGTCAGGCCGCCGTCCCGCAGGACCAGGAAAGGATTCATCACGGGGAAGTGCAGCACCATCTGATCCACCTCCGCGTCGCAGTTGCCCTTGACGCAGAGGATGCGGTCCGCATAGGCGTTCAGCTGCTCATAGGCCGACTTCGTCGCATAGTCTGACGGCAGCTCGTTGCGCGGGCCGTGATAGAGAAGGTCTCCCAGAAGGACCAGAAGATCCGCTTTTTCCTCTTCAAAACGCTTCAGCAGCTGCCGGCAGCATTCGGCGCCGCCGTGAATATCCGATGCAATCAGGTATTTCATAACGATACCCTCCCAACCTTATATGTTAGCACAAAAAGGCCGGGAGGGCAAGAAAAACGTAAAGAGGGAGGCCGGACAAAGGAAGGAGGCGGCTTCCCGATGAAGCGCCTCCCTCTCCCGCGTCTGCGGATCCGGTTTTAATCGATCACATAGCCGGCCGATTTCAGATAGTTGGCGATGCCGATCGCGTCGGCCGCGCCCATCTCGTCAGTGTTCAGCCTGGCCCAGTCTCCCGCGTCGTCCATGAAGCAGTGCTCCACCAGGACCGCCGGCAGCCCCCACTTGGCCGAGCTGCGGATGATGGCGTAGAAGTCCTCCTGGCCGTTTTCAAGGAAGCTGTAGCGGACGCCCCGGTCCGCAAAGCCGAGTTTAACGATCTGCGTCAGGATGGCCTTGCCCAGCGCCGTGCTGGCCGCCGTGACGGACGCGTCACCGGAAGCGTAGACCATGGCGCCGTTGGAGCCGTCGGCATTGTAGTGCATGCAGACCAGGATATCCGCGCCCTGATCTACCGCCCAGCCGGCCCGCTTGTCGATATCGACGCCTACGTTGGTTCCGTTATACCCGTACACGCCGCTGTCGCCGTAGCGCGTCATCAGCACCGTGATATTCGTATAATGCGTTTCCAGATAATATTTACAGGCGTAGGCCGTCGCCAGCGTCAGATCCTTTTCTTCGTATTTCACGCCGTCCCAGACCGCCGTGGCACCGCTCCAGGGCTTGCCGCCTCCGTGGCCCGGATCCAGCACGATCACCACCTTGGGCGGCGGCAGAGACGCGCTGACCGTGCAGGTGGCGCTGACCCCGTCCGCGGTCGCCGTTATGGTGCAGCTGCCGCTGCCCGAGACCCGGACGGTGCCGTCGCTCGTGACCGAAGCGACCGAATTGTCGCTGCTGCTCCACCGGACCGTAGGATAGGTCGCATCGCCCGGCGAAACGGAGGCCGTGAGCTTCACGGTCTGCCCCCAGTCGTTAAAGCTGATCCAGGTCTGGGAAAGGCTGACGGAGCTGACGCGGATGATCGGTTTCACCCGGACGGTTGCGGAGGCCGTAAACCTCCCGACCGTCGCGGTGATGGTGCAGCTGCCAGCCGAAACGGCCCTCACGCTCCCGCCGCTCACCGAAGCGACGCCGCTGTCGGAGCTGGACCAGGAGACCGAGCGGTCGTCCGTGGTATCCCAGGGGTAGTATTCCACGCTTAAGGAGGCCGAATCGCCTTCCAGCAGCGTAATATCCGTCTTGTTTAAGCCGATGCCGGTCATCGGCGCGGTCACCGTGACCCGGCAGGAAGCTAAAAGGCTGCCGTGGGACGCCCGCACCGTGCAGCTGCCGGGCGCGACGGCCGTCACGTAGCCGTTTCCGTCCACCCGCACCACGGAGCTGTCGCTGCTGGACCAGGAAACGTCCCGGCCCTCCGTGGTATCCTCCGGCAGGACCTCCGCCGAAAGCTGCGCGCCTTCACCCTTGGTGAGATCCAGGCTGTCCCGGCTGATAGTCACCTGCTCGGCCGGAATGACGACCGTGATCCGGACCTTGTCGCTGAACTCGCCGCAGGAAGCGGTGATCAGGGTCTCGCCGGGGCCGACGGCCGTCACCAGGCCGTCCTCATCCACGGTGGCCACCTCCGGATCGTCGCTGACCCATTCCAGCGTCCGGTCGTCGTTCGTATCGGCCGGCGAAAAACTGACCGTCAGCTGCGCCGTGTTGCCGCGCTTTACCGTGCGGTTGACGCCGTCGATCAGGATGCCCGTCATGGGAACGCGGACCGTGACCGCGCAGACCGCCTGATGCTCTCCGACCTGGGCCGTTATCATCGTCAGACCGCCTTCCTGCGCCGTCACCAGGCCGTTTTCATCCACCGTCGCCACGCCGGGATCCGCAGAAGAAAACGTCACCGTCGTATCGTCCGTCGTGTTTTCCGGATCGTAGAGAACGCTCAGCTGCGCGCTCTCCTGCTTCATCAGATGCAGCTCTTCCGCATCCAGCGAGATGCCCTTTAAGGGCGCATACACGGTGATCTCCGTTTCCTCGCGGAAGGGCCCTACCGTCACGGAGATAACGGCCGTGCCCGGCGCCAGGGCCGTCACGGCGCCTTCCGGGCTGACCGAAACCACAGCCGGATCCGAGCTTTCCCAGACGGCCGTCCGATCGTCCGTGGTATCCTCCGGGATATAGAGAAGAGAAAGCGGAACGCTCTCTCCGACGTTCATTTCGGCAGGCGCTTCGCCGATCCGGATCCCCGTCATGGCGGAAAGGACCGTGACCGGGCAGGACGCCTCAAAGCCGTCCCCGCGCGCGGTGATCACCGCTTCCCCGACGGAAAGCGCCCTGACCCGTCCCTGCGCATCCACCTCGGCCACCCTGCTGTCCGAAGAGACGAATTCGACGCCCTCCGGCAGGTCCGCCTGCGCCGGCAGGGGAGAGACGGAAAGGACGGCCGACTCCGCCTTCTGAAGGATCAGCTTTTCGGCCGAAAGGGCCAGCCCTTTTAAGGGATAATACACGGTGACCGGACAGCTCACGGACAGATTTCCGAAGCGGCCGGAAAGCGTGGCCTCGCCTTCTTCCACGGCCGTGACCAGGCCGTTGGCATCCACCGCCGCCACCAAAGGATCCGAGCTCGTCCACTCCAGCGGCGTTTGGGCGAAGGATCTCTTCGCACGGGCCTTCAGCAGGGAGCTTTTCGGCGTCAGCTGATAGGCCAGCTGTCCGCTTCCGGCTATGCCGTCTTCGATCGTCAGGACCAGATCCTGCGTCTGGAGGCTTAAGTCGTAGGCCTCGTCCGCCGGCACCGGCCACCAGAAAAGCCCAAGAAGGATCCCGGCGGCTGCCAAAGCGGCTGCGACCGGGATCCAGACCGGGAATTTCTTCTTCTCTGTGATGATTTTCTTGCGGGAACCAGGCATGGCGACTCCGGAAAAAGGCTCTGTTATTTCCTGCTAACTATACCTGTTTTGCCCGAGTATTGTCAAGGGGAAAGGCGTATCTTTTGCGCTCCGGGCAACAAAAAACCACGGTCGCCCGTGGTCCTTTGTCCTCAAGCGGATAACGGGAATCGAACCCGCCTATCCAGCTTGGGAAGCTGGTGTTCTACCAATGAACTATATCCGCTTAACTGCGGAAGAAGGGACTTGAACCCTCACGATCGTCGATCACATGATCCTTAGTCATGCCTGTCTGCCAGTTCCAGCACTTCCGCTCGAGAGCAAAGGGGATTATAGCACGCTCCGTGCCAGGTTTCAAGCACTTTTTTATCTTTTTTCGAAAAGCCGCCGCTCCGCCCGTTCCTTATTTCTCAAACGGGATGTTCAGCTTGGTCAGCAGCGCGCTCACGTCGCCGTACACCGCCTCGATGGCCTTTTCGTCCACAAGCTTTACGCTCTTACCTTCCTTGAATTCGGACAGAAGGGCCGTCTCCAGCTCGGCCAGCGTCACCGTCTTCCCCTGATAGAGGATCTCGCTCTCCTTTACGGTGATGGTCAGCACGTTCGCTTCGGTCGGAGCCTCGGTCACTTCGGCCGTCGTCGGCGGCGCGGTCTCCTCCTGCGTCGGGGCCTGAGACTCATAGCCTGCCGTGGTCCCGTTGATCGGCAGCATGCCGCCGTCCGGGTTGCCGATCCCCAGGCCGAAATATCCGCCGCTGCCCAGAAGCGCCAGGATCACCGCCGCAATGCCGACGTTTCTGCCGGTATGACCGTTTTTCTTCTTTTCTTCTTCTCTCGCCATTGTTGTTTCCTTTCCCCGGCGCCGCCGGCCCTATTCTCTGACGTCCATTTCTATGAAGCTCAGCAGTATCTCTTTCTGCGAGGCTTCCAGTTTCGTTCCCTGCACCACATGCAGGATCGTTTCGTATTCCGCATGATAGATCGCGGTCCGGTCGTACTGGAAGACCAGGAAGACCGTCCGCTCTTCAGCCAGCCCCAGCTGCTCGTAGAGGAGACTGCGCAGGCGGTTGACTGCGTAGGTGCTGTCGTTCCAGTCGTAGGGGATGCGGATGCTCTCCCCTTCCCTGACCTCCAGCAGGATCGACGTGTCCGCCGCCACGCTGATGGTCAGCACCAGCGAATTGTCCATCACCAGGTCTTCGGTGAGCAGCTGCCGGCCCAGCTCTTCCACCTGCGTTTCCAGATCGGCCGCCTTGCTCTCCAGCGCGCCGATCTCCGCCTTAAGGCTCTCCTCGCGGCTCGCGGCCGCCGCCTGCTCGTCTTTGAGCTCCCGGCGGATCTCCTTTAGGGCAGCCCGATCCGCGGCCGCGTCCTCGATCGCCTCCGTGGTCTGCGCCCTTGCCTGGGTCAGCAGCACGAAGATCATGATCAGGATCACGTCCAGCAGAGATGTGAGCTCGATAAAGATCGTCCGCTTTTTCACGCCTTTTCCTCTTCCTTCAGCAGATCCCGGCGCTCCAGGAGCAGGGTGACGTTCTTGTCGTTATCCTCCAGACGGGCGCTTAAAAAGCCGTCCAGCAGCTTGAAGAGGATGGCGAAGACCAGGCCCCAGAAGGTGGAGGTCAGCGCCGCGAAGAAGTTCTGCTGCATATCGGAAAGCTCCGCCACCATCGGCAGCAGGGAGACGACCGTGCCCAGAATACCCAGCAGGGGGAAGATCGCCGTCACGTTCGCGAAGATGCTGTAGAACGCCTCCGAGCGCTTTCTGAGCGCCACGATGGCGCCCTCGTCGATCTCGCGGATCGACCGGGCGATTTTCTCGGGGTTGTGCTTGTGCGAAGGCACGAACACCAGCAGATTCAGTTTTTTGTACAGCTGATCCGTGTAAAGCCGCGTGAGATAATAGCAGACGCCGTTGAAGGCGGCTACGATGAAGATGATCAGATCAAAGCCTAAAAGATTCTTTCCGATAACCTGCCAGAAGGACATGTTCTGCTCCTTTCCGGGACGGGCCCAGGACAGCGGCAAAGTGCGCTGCCCGCAATTCAGAAAGATTATACCGTTATTTTACCGTTTTGGCAATGTTTTTGAAGAGAAAAAGCTCCGCAGCAGAAGCTATTTGCTTTGCTGCGGAGCAGGGTCAGAAGAACGTCGGATCAAGCGTCTACGCCGCCGTCTACACGAAGCAGCTGGCCGGTGATGAAGCTGGAGTCTTCCGTGCAGAAGAACAGGCAGGCGGTCGCGATCTCGCTGCCCTTGCCGACTCTCTGCAGAGGCGCCGTCGCCTTCATGAACTCGATGGTCGCATCCGCGCCGCAGTTTTCCAGCATGGCGGTCAGGATAGCGCCGGGCTCAATGCCGTTGACGTGGATATCCGGACCCATCTCGCGCGCCCTGGCTCTGGTCATGCCGACCATGGCGAACTTGCTGATGCAGTAAGCGAAGGGGCCACACTTCGCAGCCGTGCCGGCTACGGAGAAGAAGTTCACGATGTGGCCCTTGTTCTTCTTCAGTTCGGGCTCACAGTACTGGGTCAGCAGCAGGGCGCTGGTCAGGTTTACGTTGAAGACTCTGTCCCACTCCTCCATCGTCATCTGCTGGACGGGAGTCAGGCTGAGCACGCCGGCGTTGTTGATCAGGATATGAACGGTGCCGTAAGCTTTCATGGTCTCATCATAGATCACTTTTGCCGCAGCGCGGTCCGCGGTATCCGCGATAACATAAATGGCTTCGCCGCCATCGGCCTTGATATTGTCCACGACCTCTTTCGCACGGGCTTCGTTGCGTCCCGTAACGACGACCTTCGCGCCTTCCTTCGCGAACAGATAAGCGGTGTCTCTTCCCATGCCGGAAGTGGAACCGGTGATGATGGCAACTTTGCCGTCAAGTCTTCCCATTGGTTTGTACCTCCCTGTTTTGATCCTGCCGCCGGGCAGGATGCTTTTTGCCCTTTTATATTAACAGAACTGCCGTATTTTGTAAATCTTTTTCCGCGGGTTTTCGTTTTTCTCCTTTTTCCCTGAACTGATCCTTACTTTGCCGCGTCCGGGTACCAGGAAAAGATCTCCTGCACGAAAGCCTGCGCGTCCGCCGCGTATTTTTCTCCCGTCAGGTCCGGGACCTTCATATAGATCTTCGTCCCGCCGGAAGTGGAGACCGTCTGGCCCGCTTCATGAATAAAGCTTGCTTCGGCGGTCCTTCCGCTGTTTTGGTCATAAGCCGTGACGGTCACCCTGGTGTTCCAGACGTTGGCGATGGTTCCGCTCGAATATTTGTACTGCCCCGCGAAGGGATAGGTCGTACGGATCTCAATCACGACGTCCGCCAGTTCCGGATAGCAGGTCAGCTCCACCCTGCTGACGTTTTCGCCGTTGAAGAGGCCGCTCAGGACCGTTTCCGCACGGTCGAGGATCCAGCCGGTCTTCTCCTCGTCATCGGTCAGCAGTTCTTCCGTGATCGCATTGCCGCGGATCGTTTCACTGGCGTCCACGATCAGGAGGCGGATCGGATCGCCGGGGGAACGCGTGCCGGCCCCGCCGTCCTGTGCCGTTATCTTCTCCAGGTATTCCTCATAAAGAACCGGCAGCCAGAGCGTGGCGCCGTACTCCGGACGGCAGCCCGGGATATAGATCTTGGCGAAAAGGGAAGGACTTACCGCATTCTTATTCACGCTGTCCCAAACGTCATAGTACGAGGGAGGGTAATTGCGGTACAGACCGTACGACGCCTTATTCTGGAACAGTTTGAGTCCGTATTCCTCCCGCAGCCGGTAAAGCAGCGCTTCCCCGGAAGAGCCGTGATACATGTCCATCATTCCGGAGAAAGTATAACAGAGCTTCTCCCACTGCTCCGTCAGCTTTTTCTTTTCCATATGGGCCTGACAGGCCTCCCACATGGCGTCGAATTCCTCCGCCGGCGTTTCGTTCAGCAGCTTATAGATCTCACGCACCGTATCCGGGACCCGGATGACCTTCTCGCCGTAGACGTATTCCTCCAGGATGCCGCCGCCGTAGGGTTCGAAGACCAGATGATGGACCTCCGTTCCGTCCTCCGCGTACTCGTACTGATGCTCGATATAGTATTCGCCGAATTGCAGGAAGGGATAATAGGTCACGCGGAAATACAGGTTGCCGTTCGGGTAGTAGGACGCCTCTTCCGTCATGAACTGTTCCATGCCGCCGGTCTCCCCATAGACGCAGTCGTAGTGCTGCATGCCGATCAGGACGCCGTTCTCCCGCGTCAGTTCCTCGCGGCTGATCAGGCGGGTCATGTCCGGGTTCCAGCGCAGCTTCCGGATCTCCTGCTCGTTCTCGTCGTATTCCCAGGTCTCCCACCAGAGGAGGTTCCCCGACTCGTCAAAGCAGTTCATGGTCCGCGTATGGCCGTCCTCGCCGAGATCCTCGAAAACGACGTATTCCACGCCGGTCTCGGGATCGGTCCAGTACTCCTCCGCGCCTGACAGGTGCGTGAAATCCTTCAGATTCTGCGGAGGCGGCAGAAGCGCCGTATGCGGCGGGATATGCGCCGGCTCGGTCTCGGGCTCCGTGACGGGCGCGGCGCTCGAAGATGGCGCCTGCGTGACGGCAGCCGTGGTTTTCGCCTCCTGCGGGGCGCGCGTCGGCAGGGCGCTGCCGGCGCCGCAGGCGGTCAGCGTCAGGAGCATCAGTATGGCAAGAATCCGGGCAATTCCTTTTTTCATATGCTTCGGCCTCCTCGGGACAACGATCTTTTCAGAATACTCTTCTGTAAATCCAGTTTACTTTACGGGGCACGGCTTGTCAATCGGCAGTTTTTCCGTTATGATAGAAGGGTCTTTAAGGAGGTAGCCTATGCGCCTTTTAGTACTCGACGGAAACAGTATCGCGAACCGCGCCTTTTACGGCATCAAGCTCTTAAGCACCCGGGACGGCCGCTACACCAACGCCGTCTTCGGTTTTCTCAATATCCTGCAGTCCCTCTTGAAGGAGACGGAGCCGGACGCGGTCGCCGTCGCCTTCGACCGGAAGGAGCCGACCTTCCGGCATCAGATGTTCGACGGCTACAAGGCCACGCGCCACGCCATGCCGGAGGAGCTGGCCCAGCAGATGCCGGTCTTAAAGGAGCTGCTGCGCGATCTGGGCTATACGCTGGTGGAGCAGGCCGGCTGGGAGGCGGACGATATCTTAGGCACGCTGGCAAAGGCCTGCGAGGCGCGCGGCGACCGGTGCTTTTTAGCGACCGGCGACCGGGATTCCCTGCAGCTGGTGAGCCCTTCCACGACCGTGCTTTTAGCCTCCACCGTGATGGGCCGCAGCGAGACGAAAGTCATGGACGAGGCGGCCGTTAAGGAAAAATACGGCGTGACGCCGCCGCAGCTGATCGAAGTCAAGAGCCTGATGGGCGATTCGAGCGACAACATCCCCGGCGTAAAGGGCATCGGCGAGAAGACCGCACTGGGCCTGGTGCAGCGCTTCGGTTCGCTGGAAGGCGTGTACGCCAACCTGGACGATCCCTTCATCAAGCCGAAGCAGCGGGAAAACCTGACGGAATGCAAAGAAACGGCCGAGCTTTCCCGCGTGCTGGGGACCATCCGCACGGACGCTCCGGTCCCGACGGAGGCGGAAGCCTATCAGGTCGGGGACGGGGATCCCGCGGCCGCGCTGGAACTCTTAAAGCAGCTGGAAATGCTGAAGATGATAGAGAAGCTGGGTTTACGGGAAAAGGCGGCGAGAGCAGAAAAGAACGCTGCTTCTGTCCTTCCCGGGGAGCGCGGGGAAGATAGCACATCCGTTCCTTCCGTCATCACGCCCTCTCCCCTTCCCGCAAGCCCTTCCGGCACCTGGATCCTGGCCGAAAGCGGCAAGGCCGGCGGAAATAAAAAAGACAGCGCCTATCAGGCCGATCCCGCCCGCTGGTTCGCGGTGCAGGGAAACACGGTCTGCACGCTGACGGAAGATTCTCTGGCGGCGCTTCTGGACGCCCCGGACGTGCGTCTGGAGGTCTTTGACAGCGCGCCGCTCTACGCCTTCGCCTATGCGCACGGCGGGGAAGGCAGCGCCGTCTGCTGGGACGGCAAGCTGGCCGCGTACCTTTTAGACGCCGCCGCCAACCGCTACGAACTGCCGGCCCTTATCACCGCCTATGACGCGCAGGAAGCCTTCCGCTGCGACGTCTTCCCCGAGGCCGGCGCCGCCGCCGATCTCTTTGTGAAAATGAAGGCCGCCCTGACCGAGCAGGAGCAGGACGAATTATATAATACGATCGAATTCCCGCTGGCGCGCGTGCTGGCGGACATGAGCCATATCGGCGTGCTGGTGGATAAGGCCGGCATCGAGGCCTTCGGCGAAAAGATCAGCCGTCTGGCCGACGAGGCGCAGGCACGCATCTTTGAGAAAGCCGGGGAAGTCTTCAATCCCAACTCCCCGAAGCAGCTGGGCGAGATCCTCTTCGAGAAAATGGGCCTGCCGCACGGCAAAAAGACCAAGACCGGCTGGTCCACGGACGCCGACACGCTGGAGTACCTGAAGGCGGAGGCGCCGATCATCCAGGATATCCTGGACTACCGGACCTATCAGAAGCTGAAAAGCACTTACGTGGAGGGGCTCCTGAAGGCCATCGGGCCGGACGGCCGCATCCACACGCACTTCCGCCAGACCGAGGCGCGGACCGGGCGTCTTTCCAGCGACGAGCCGAACCTGCAGAACATCCCTATCCGCACCGAGCTGGGCAGCCAGATGCGTGCCTTCTTCATCGCGGCGCCGGGATGCACGCTCGTGGACGCGGACTACAGCCAGATCGAGCTCAGGATCCTCGCACACGTGACCGGTGATAAAAACATGCAGGCCGCCTTCAACGAGGGGGCGGACATCCACCGCGCGACCGCCGCGAAGATCTACAAGATCCCCGAGATCCTGGTGACGCCGGCGCAGCGCACCGGGGCCAAAGCCGTCAATTTCGGCATCATGTACGGAAAAGGCGCCTTCTCTTTGAGCAACGATCTGGGCGTGAGCATCCCGCAGGCCAAGGAGTTTTTAGACAGCTATCTGGCCGCCTTCCCGAAGGTGGACCAGTACATGAAAAACGTGATCGGGGAGGCCCGCGAGAAGGGCTACACGACCACGCTTTTCGGCAGACGGCGCGCGCTGCCGGAGTTAAAGAGTTCGAATTTTCAGCTCCGCAGCGCCGGCGAGCGCATGGCGCGCAACACGCCCATCCAGGGCACCGCGGCGGACGTGATCAAGCTCGCGATGGTCCGCGTCTGGGAGCGGCTCCGCGCCGAAAAGCTAAAGAGCCGCCTGATCCTCACCGTGCATGACGAGCTGATCATCGAAGCGCCGGTGGAGGAATCCGAATATGTCGGGCGCCTTCTGCAGAAAGAAATGGAGGGCTGCGTGAGCTACGCCGTTCCTCTCACTACCGAAGTGGGGTTTGGCGAAACCTGGCTGACGGCGCACTAGCAGGCGGGGCCATTGGGGTGCCAAAAGGGGGAGGTTCCTTTTTGGCTGCACAGGAAAGGATCGTGGATCTATGAAACTCGGATTTATCGGGATGGGAAATATGGGGCAGGCGCTCTGCGAGGGCTGGATCAAAGCCGACGTTCTGAAGCCGGAAGACGTCTTCGCCTATGCGCCGCATCAGGATAAACTGAAGGCGAACGCCGCGCGGATCGGCTTTCAGCCGGCGGACTCGCCGGCGGCGCTTGTTCAGGCCGCCGACTGGATCCTGATGGCCTGCAAGCCGTACCAGGTGGAGGCCGTACTGGCGGACATCGCGCCGCTGCTTAACGGCAAGGTGCTGCTCTCCGTCGCGCTCGGCTGGGATCTGGCGAAGTATCAGACGATCCTGGGCAGGGATCAGGCGATCCAGTTCATCATGCCGAACACGCCGGCGCGGGTCGGGGAAGGCGTCTTCCTCTTCGAGGAGGCAAATACCCTCGCTGAAGATGATCTGACAGCCGCGAAGGAGCTCTTCGCTTCACTCGGTCAGGTATATACCCTCCCCTCCCGCCTCATGGGCATCGGCGGAGCTATCTCCGGCTGCGGTCCGGCCTTCGTGGATCTCATGATGGAAGCCTTCGCGGACGCGGCCGTCCGCTACGGCATCCCGCGGGATCTCGCCTATCCGCTTGTCAGTCAGACCTTCCTGGGCAGCGCCAAGCTGCAGCGCGAGACCGGGATCCATCCCGCCGCCTTAAAGGATGCGGTCTGCTCGCCCGGCGGCAGCACCATCCGCGGCGTGCTCGCTCTCGAAGAAAAAGGCGCCCGCGCCGCCTGTCAGGCAGCGGTGGACGCCGTGATGCAGTATTAAAGATCTGCCCTTTTCGAGAATTACAGAAAGTGGCTTAAGTTTTTCAGCGTACCTATATCACCCTGACGGATCGCTCTGTCCGCTACCTTTCGGAGATTTTTGCTGCTCAGGAAGGGCGCCAGGGCGATCACGTCTTTTAAGGAACCGTTTTCCTTCGCCAGCAGCTTGTCCGTCATACGGTCCAGCGTCTCCTCTCTTAAGGACGGTGCCAGTCCGACCAGCTTGTCAAAAGACGTTTCCGACAATTTCTCCGCCATCCTGTCCAGCGTCTTATCGCTTAAAAACGGCGCCAGCGCCGACAACTTGGAAGCCTCGGCGCTTCCCTCCAGCCGTACCGCCATGCGGTCCAGCGTCTCCTCACTTAAGTACGGCGCCAGCAAGATGAGAGCATTTACGTCCTCCACGACGACCCGGTCGGCGATTCCGTCCAGATATTCGTCATCCAGGAAGGGGGCCAGGGCCAGAAGCGTCTGGATATCAATTCGTCTCTCATCTTTTTCCGCTCGGCGAAAGGAGCTCTCCACCTGCTCCGGCGGCAGCATCGGCGCCACGTCCGCCAGGTCCTCCAGCGGCACCTCTTCCTCATTTATAAGCTTTTCGACCGTCTTGGTTTCCTTCTGCTCTTCCCCAAGAAGTTCCGTCAGGCTGATATCCAGAATGCGGCACAGGTCCGGGAGCTTGCCGATATCAGGCAGGGAATTGCCCCGTTCCCAGTTGCTGACCGCCTGAAAGCTGACGCCCATCTCATCCGCAAGGGCCATCTGCGTCATGTTTTTGGCCAGACGGGCCGTGCGGATCTTTTTTGCGACTTCTACCGTGTTAAACATACTTTTTTCCTCCTGCTCTTCCGTCACCCGGGCGGCCCGCCGGTCTCCTGCAGCATGGATCTCTGCGGACCGTTTTTCACCCGGATGCAGCTTCAGCGTAGCGAAAAAGCGCCGAAAAGTCTATCAAGCGCTGCTTGAATAAGCCGATTTCATGAGATAATTGAACCCCCGCCTCTGCTGAAAGGCGGGGGTTCGTTCTCCGGCCAGAAAGGAACCGTCCCCGATTGGCTGTCTCACCGAACAGGGCCAGAAGGAACCGTCCCTTTTGGCTCCATTTTGGCTCACATCAGCTTCAGGATCTCGCCGGCGACGTTTTCACCTTCTTCAAAAAGTCTCACGTAGCCTTCCAGGCTCTCCGTTTTGCTCTTTAAGGTGCGTGAGCGCGCGCTCACGAAGATGCGGCACTTGTAGCGGGCGTTTTTGGCTTCCTGGATCAGATTGGCGCCGGCTGCGTTGCCGTCAAAGGCCAGGAGCACGGACGGCCGGCGCTTGAAGATCTCGTAGGTAAAGCTCTTGTAGATCCCCATGCCGTTCGGTTCGATGGACACGCGGATGCCCACGCCGGCGTTTTGCAGCCGCGCCGTCTCGCCGCGCGTCAGATAGGTGGGAACGATGGCATAGATGCGGAAGCGGCCGGCGTTTTTCTGTACCAGATAGCGCTCATAGGCGCTGACGCGGTGGCCGATCACGAAGAACATCCTCTCCGGATCGCCCTTTTCCAGCAGTTCATCCAGGATCCGCGCCTCGCCCGGCCGCACCTGCGTGCGGTGCTGGGAATTGTTGAAGCTCCCGCCGGCCACCACTACGGGCATCCCGGCCGCCGGCAGCTCGCGGAACTGTCCGAAGAGGACGCCCGCCGTCTCCAGCCGCAGTGCGCCGCGCGGCAGATCGAAGACGGGCTCCGGCGCCGCGTCGATCCGCTCCTGCCAGAAAGCCCGGATATCCTGTTCGCCCCGCTCTTCCCGGAATAATCTCTTCTTCTCCGCAAACACCTCGCGGCCGG
>JAEEUR010000062.1 GCA_016290595.1 Lachnospiraceae bacterium
ATATTTCTTTTCGCCGGCTTCGGTGCAGGTTGCTTCTTTCGTTACTACGTCGTATGTGTGCCCAATCGCCGGAATTGATTCTGTATAAGTATCGTTGCATCTGGAGCAGGTGTATTTCTTTTCGCCGGCTTCGGTGCAGGTGGCTGCTTTCGTGACAGTGCCTTCGTCATAGGCGTGTCCAAGCGCCGGCTGAGAAGGAATATCTTCCGTATATACGCTGCCGCAGGAGCAGGTGTAAATGATGCGGCCGGGCTCTGTACAGGTAGGAGCTGATTCTGTTTTGCTGTACTCATGTACGTGTTCCGTAGGCGGCTCCGTCCCCTTCGCCGTCTTGGAGACCAGCTCCTTGTCGTCGGCATGGGATTCGCCGCAGGAGCAGCTGTTGTACTTCGTGATCTTGTAGACGTAGATGTAGTTCTCGTCCTCTTCCTGAACCTCCGTGGTGGAAGCGACGGTAAACGTATGCTCGTGGACCGTCTCTTCCGGCGTCGTCGGCTCTTCGGTGGTGGTCGGCTCTTCGGTGGTCGTCGGGGCCGGCGTGGTCGGGGCGACCTTCTTCTGCGGCTTGCCGCCCGGCGTGTGGGCGATGCCGTACTGGTCGCAGACGTAATCCTTGGCCAGCAGATAGGTGCCGTTCTCGTAGTAAGGCACGCCGTGGTCGTCCGTTAACAGCAGATTGCCGCTGGCGGTGTAGATCAGATCGCGGCCGTTGCCGCCGCGCTGCGTGTAGAGGCCGAGGCCGTTGCAGTTGATGGTGATCTCGTACTGAGTGCTCTTGTCGTACTTATCGACGTTGAGCTCTTCCTTGGTCGTGGTGCCGTTGTAGGTCACGACACGGTAGGAAACGGACTCCGTGTACGGCAGGTAGGCGCCTTTCTCGACGGGCTTGGAAGGGTTCTTGCTGGTATCGAAAACGTAGGTCGGATTCATGATATCCTGGCGCTTGATCTCGGATTCGAAGGTCACGTTCTTGTAGGTGTAGGGCCGGGTCTCGTGGCCGTAGATCTTGCACGTTACGTGATCGCCCTCCATGAAGGTCTCCAGAAAGATGGGGGCGTCGGTGTCGTTGCGGAAGACGAAGTCCTTGCCGTAATTGCCGTAGCGGTCCAGGAGCTCGTTGACGGCGGCATCCAGGGAGGCGGGGATGTAGTCGACGACCATGGAGTGAGAATCCCGGTGGACGATCTCCAGTTCCGCCTGCAGCACGGCGTTGTAGATGGTGGTGGAGACCTGGCACAGGCCGCCGCCCATCGCCTGGATGACGCGGCCGCCGGAGAAGGTGCCGGCCTTACCGTAGCCGTTTTCGGCCGTCACGGGCGTGACGTGATCGCAGACGGAGAACTTTTCGCCGGGCATCACGATGCTGCCGTTGATCAGGCTCATGCCGCGGCTGACGTTCTGGTTGCGGATGGCATGGGCATCATCCGTGTTGACGTAGGTGGTGCACTGGCCCAGCAGAGTATAGTCGAAATTGCTGTAATCCTTGTCGCCGCCCGCGGGCTTGGTGACCGTTGCGACGGCGTTGCAGGAGAGAGTCTGCGGGATGCCGTCCTGGAAGCAGGCGTACATGGCCTCCGCCGTCGCGGCGACGTCCACTTCAACGCCCATCTGGCCGGGGGTGGACACGACCAGCTTGCCGCCTTCCAGCGAATACTTCGGGTCCTGCATCGTGCTGTTGGCGGAAGCCGCCACCGTTTCTTCCACGAAGTTGAGGATGTTCTCCGCCTTGACGGAGCAGTCCAGCGGCAGGATCACCTGTTCGTGCTGCAGATCCTGCAGGTTTTTATAAAGCTCGATCAGACGTCCTTTCTGACCGAAGGTGGTTGCTTTTTTCAGCGAAGCCTCGGCCGACCACTGGAAGCCCAGATCGCTTAAGGTCACGCTGTAGCTGCCGAGCAGCTGGCCGCTGCCGTTCTCCCCTTCGTAGATGTTGACGGTGAACTCCGAAGCGGCAAGCTTCTGGCAGTATTCCTCCACCGCCTGAGACGCCTCCTCCAGGGTTTTTCCGCCCAGATCGATCTCTCCGAGCTTGACGCCCTTGGCGATGGTGCCGCCGTTTACGATGGCAGCTTCAGCCGAGGAGGGGACGCCGAGCAGGAGGAAGAGGGCGGTAAGAAGTACCGGAATGAAGAAAAGTAGCTTTTTGGTGCGCATATGAAAAATCTCCTTTTCAAAGGGACATAAATTGTCAAATACAGTATAGCGCGCCGCGCGGAAAAAAACAATCCTTTTTGCGGCGGATTATTATAAGAAAAAAGACGGGGGACGGAGAGGCCGCGGCCTTGCGGCCGCGGCCGGCTTATGGTATAATATCTGCGCATTCTGAAATCTTTTCTGGAGGTAGAATCAGACATGAAACAGAAACCTGTTCTGGTAGTCATGGCGGCCGGTATCGGGAGCCGCTTCGGCCAGGGGATCAAGCAGCTGGCGGGCGTAGGCCCTTCCGGCGAAATCATTCTGGACTATTCGCTCTACGATGCCCGGGAAGCCGGCTTCGAGAAGGTGATTTTCATTATCCGGCACGCACTGGAAAAGGATTTTAAAGAGGTCATCGGAAACCGCGTGGAGAAGCATTTCGAGGTGGGCTACGCCTTCCAGGAGATCGCGGATCTGCCGGCGCCCTTCGTCTGCCCGGCGGAGCGTGCCAAGCCCTGGGGGACCGGCCACGCCATCCTGGCGGCGAAGGATCTGATCGACGGACCGTTCGCGGTCATCAACGCCGACGATTACTACGGAAAGACCGCGTTCAAGATCATCTACGACTTCCTGAGCGATCTGCCTGAAAAGACGGCGGGTCCCGAGCCCTATGCGATGGCGGGCTTTATCGTAAAGAACACCTTAAGCGACAACGGCGAGGTGACGCGCGGCATCTGCGTGCAGGATATGACCGGCAAGCTGGCGGAGATCCACGAGACCAAGGGCATCGCCCGGCGCGCGGACGGCAGCGTTACCGGCACCTTCGGCGGGAAGACCGTCGAGATCGATCCGGAAGGCCTGGTCTCCATGAATATGTGGGGCTTCACGCACGCGGTGCTGAAGGAGCTGGAAAAGGGCTTCGTGCCGTTCCTTGAGAACGCCATGGAGAAGGACCCCTTAAAAGCGGAATACCTGCTGCCGACGGTGGTGGACGACCTGCTGAAGGCCGGAAAGGCTTCCGTATCCGTGCTGCCGACGCCGGACACCTGGTTCGGCATCACCTACGCGGAGGATAAAGCCTCCGTGACGGAAGAGTTCCGGAAGATGGCCGAGGAAGGCAAATATCCGACTCCGCTGTTCGTATAAGTACGCGGCAGGAAGCCGGATCAGAAGGACAGATACAGATATTGGAGAAAACAGAAATCAGAACAATCGAAAGCTTCGGCAGCGCCTGTACGCGGGCGCTGGGCCGGCGCTTCGGACAGGCGGCGAAGCCGGGGCTCGTCATCGCCTTGAGCGGTGATCTGGGCGCCGGCAAAACCGTTTTTGCCAAGGGCTTTGCCGAGGGGCTGGGCATTTCCGCCCCGATCACCAGTCCGACCTTCACCTTGCTGCAGATCTACGAGAGCGGCCGGCTGCCCCTGTGCCACATGGACGCCTACCGTCTGGAGGAGGAAGAGGAGCTGGAGGCCGTGGGCGGCCACGAGTATTTCGGCGCGCCCTGGGTCACGCTGGTGGAATGGCCGGAGAACGTGGCGGGGCTTCTGCCGCCGGAAACGCTCTGGATCCGCCTGGAGCGGGACTACGGGAAGGGGCCCGAATACCGGAAAATCACGCTGACGGGGGAGGTGCCGGATGAAAGTGCTGGCGATTGAAAGCGCGGCGCTGGTGGCTTCGGCCGCACTGGCGGACGACGGAGCGGTCCTGGCGGAGATGACGCTGAATACGAAGCTGACGCATTCGCAGACCCTGCTGCCGATGATCGGCGAGCTGTTTGAGAAGACGGGCCTTCGGGGCGAAGAGCTGGATGCGATCGCCGTATCCGCCGGCCCGGGCTCCTTTACGGGCCTTCGGATCGGGGCGGCGACGGCCAAGGGACTGGGCGTGGCCTGGAATAAGCCGCTCGTCGCGGTCCCCACGCTGGACGCGATGGCCTTCGGCCTCTGGGGCAGCCGCTTCCTGCTCAGCCCGATCATGGATGCCCGCCGCAGCCAGGTCTACAACGGGCTGTACCGCTTTGACGAGGCGGGGAAGCTTGAGATGCTGGCCGGGCCGCGCGCCCTGGGCATGGACGAGCTGCTGGAGGAGCTGAAGACGTTTGCGGAGCCCGCGGTCTTTTTGGGAGACGGCGTGCCGGTCTTCCGGAAGCAGATCGAAGAGACGCTGGGCGGAAATGCCCTGTTCGTGCCGGCCTCGCACAGCCGGTCCCGCGCGGCGGCGGCCGCATCGCTGGGGCTTGAGATGCTGCGGCGCGGCGAAACGGTCCCGGCGGCGGCTTTCGCGCCGTTTTACTTAAGGATCTCGCAGGCCGAGCGGGAGAGAGCGAAAAGGCTGGCAAAGGAACAGGAGGGGACGGTATGAGTGAAGTTGTGATCCGGGCGGCCCGCATCGGGGACGCCGCCGCGCTGGAGAGTATCGAGCGGGAGTGCTTTTCGGACCCCTGGTCTCTGGACAGCCTGCTGAGCTCGCTGGCTTCGCCTCTGTACTATGCGAGAGTCGCCGCGGACGGCGGACGCATCGAGGCGTACCTGATCGCCTCGCTTGTCCTGGGGGAAGGCGAACTGCTGCGGATCGCGGTGCGGCCCGGCAACCGGGCGCGCGGCATCGGGCGGGCGCTGGTCGAGGCGATGCTGAAGGAAAACCCGGGGATCACGCCCTGGCGCCTGGACGTGCGGGAGAGCAACTACGCCGCCCGCAAGCTGTATGAGGCCATCGGCTTCAAACCCGTGATCCGGCGCCGGGACTATTACGAAAAGCCCCGCGAAGACGGCATCATGATGATCCTGGAAGGATAAGTTGCAGTATGCTGGACGTATGTTTGGCCGGGACCGGCGGCATGATGCCGCTGCCGTACCGGCATCTGACCTGCCTGATGCTGCGGCATGAAGGCAGCCAGCTCCTGATCGACTGCGGGGAGGGCACGCAGATCGCCCTGCGCCGCCGCGGCTGGAGCGTCAATCCTCTGGATTATATCCTGATCACGCATTTCCATGCGGATCATATCAGCGGGCTGATCGGCCTGCTTCTTTCCATGGGCAACGCGGACCGCGTAAAGCCCGTGACCATGGTCGGCCCCCGGGGGCTGGAGAAAGTTGTGAGCAGCCTGCGGATCATCGCGCCGGAGCTGCCTTTTGACATTGAATTTATGGAGCTGTCCGAGCCGATGGAATATCTGAAGCTTGGGGCTTTTGACATAACTGCCTTCCGGGCGCGGCACGCCATCCCCTGCTATGGCTACAGCGTGGAGATCCCGCGCCAGGGCCGCTTCCAGGTGGATAAGGCGCAGGCGCTGGGCCTGCCGGTGCAGACCTGGAACCTGCTGCAGAAGGGCCAGACCGTTGAATTTGAAGGCGAGACCTATTACCCGGAGATGGTGCTGGGCGAACCCCGGAAGGGCATCAAGCTGAGCTACTGCACGGACTCCCGCCCCACGGACAATATCGTGCTGGGCACGAAGAATGCGGACCTCTTCATCTGCGAGGGCATGTACGGCGAGCCGGGATCGGAGGCAAAAGCCGCCGAGCATAAGCATATGAGCTTTGCCGAAGCGGCACAGCTGGCCCGCTCAGCGGAGGTAAAAGAGCTCTGGCTGACGCATTTTTCCCCGGCTATGAACCATCCGGAAGACTATTTGCACGTTGCACAGGAAATATTTCCCAACACGGTCTGCGGCACGGACGGCATGAGCCGGACGCTGCGCTTTGAAGAAGAATAAACGGGCGGCCCGAAAGACACTTATATGAAGGAAAAAGCTTTGAACAGTATCAGGATCCTGGCAATTGAAAGCTCCTGCGACGAGACCGCCGCCGCCGTCGTTGAAAACGGCCGGCGGGTCCTCTCCAATATCATATCCTCCCAGGTGCCGATGCACACCCTTTACGGCGGCGTGGTGCCCGAGCTGGCCTCCCGCGCGCATATTGAAGCGGTCTGCCCGGTCGTGGAGGAGGCGCTGAAGGCCGCGGGCCTGACGCTCCCCGAGATCGACGCGGTCGCGGTCACCTACGGCCCCGGCCTGGTCGGCGCGCTGCTGGTCGGCGTCGCCTTCGGCAAGGCGCTGGCCTTCGGGCTGAACAAGCCGCTGATCGGGGTGAACCACATCGAAGGGCACGTTTCGGCCGCGCTGCTGGAACACCCGAATCTGGAGCCGCCCTTCCTCTGCCTCATCGTTTCCGGCGGTCACACGAACCTCGCGTACATGCGGGATTACGGGGACTTCGAGATCCTGGGGTCCACCCGCGACGACGCCGCCGGCGAAGCCTTCGACAAGGTCGCCCGCGCCATCGGGCTGGGCTACCCCGGCGGGCCGAAGATCGAAAAAGCCGCCCGCGAGGGCGATCCTGCGGCGATCCCTTTCCCCCGCGGCAAGGTCGACGAAGCGCCCTACGATTTCACCTTCAGCGGCATGAAATCCGCCGTCTTAAACTACCTGAACCACGCGGAAATGACCGGAGAGACGGTGAAACAGGCCGACGTGGCCGCCTCCTTCCAGGCCGCCGTGATCGACGTCCTGGTCAGCCGCGCCATGCACGCGGTAAAAGAACGCGGCGAAAAGCGCCTGGTGCTGGCCGGCGGCGTGGCGGCCAACGGGGCGCTGCGCGGGGCGCTGAAAAACGCCTGCGATAAAGCCGGCGTCGCCCTCTACGTCCCGTCCCCCGTCTTCTGCACGGATAACGCCGCCATGATCGGCGCGGCGGGCTACTACCGCTTCCGGAAGGGCGAGCGCGCCGGCCTGGACTTAAACGCCGTACCCTACCTGGAACTGACGGAGTAACAGGCGCTTGCAAGCCGCCGAGCGAGCCGGACAATACTTTTCGAACGATTTAGCGAAGCGACTAGTGAGCACCAGCGGGGCCCTTGAAAAGGGGCACGCGTTCTGGAAAAGTTTTCATCCGGGCGCGAGGCGACAATAACAGACTAAGGTAAGACCTTATGAACACTCAGATCTCACAGACGTATCAGAAGCGTTTCGTCACCGCCCTCGCGGCGGTCCTTCTGCTGGCCCTGATCCCGCTGTACCTGCTCGCCTTCTACGCGCATCCCAGCGTCGACGACTACTATTACGGAGCCGAGACCGCCGCCCTCTGGCGCGAAAGCCGGGACGCCGGCGCCGTCATCCGCCTTTCTTTCGACATGATGAAGGAAAGCTACGAGACCTGGCAGGGCAACTTCGCCGCCATCTTCCTGATGCGCCTCGAGCCCGGCATCTTCGGGGAAAACGCCTACTTTATCGCCCCTCTCATCCTGATCACCTCCTTCGCCGCCGCCACGCTCAGCTGTTTTTATCTGGCCGCGCGGCGTCTGCTGAAAGCCGGCAAAGCCGCCGCTCTGGCTGCGGCCGTTGCCGTGAGCTTCTGCGCCCTTGAATTCTGCTACCGCCCCGTCGATTCCTTCTACTGGTACAACGGCGGCATTTATTACACCTTCTTTTTCTCCCTAAGCCTGTTCCTGTACGCTCTGCTGATCCAGGCGGGCAGCGGGAAGACCCGCGCCGGCCGGATCGTGGCCGCAGCGGCTGCCGTCCCCCTGGCCTTCCTGATCGGCGGCGGGAACTATTCGACGGCTCTGTCCTGCGCGGTGCTGCTGGCCAGCGTCTGCGTTTTCCTTTTTGTCACGAGACGAAAGACGGGCGCCTGGCTTCCGACGGCCCTGGCCCTGGCCGCCCTGCTGGTTTCCTTAGCCGTCAGCATCCTCGCGCCGGGCAACGCCGTCCGCCAGTCCGTGACAGGAGAGAGCAGCGGCGTCGTGAAAGCGCTCGTCTATTCCTTCGCCTACGGCGGCTATTCGCTGGCGGAAGGCCTGAAAGTGCCCGTCCTGGTTCTCTGGATCGGCCTGCTGCCGCTGATTTACCGTCTGACCGGGCGGACCAATTTCCAATACCGCTGCCCGCTGCTGGTGCTGCTCTTTACCTTCGGCATCTATTCCTCGCAGGGAACGGCGCTGTTCTACGCGCAGGGGCTCCGGATGCCCGAGCGCATGAGCAATATCATCTACTTCAACGCCTATCTCTTTACCGCCTTCAACCTGGCCTATTTCTGCGGCTGGCTGCGGCGGCGCTGCCCGGGGAACGCCCTGGAAAAGCTCGGTGACAAGCTCTTTGCTTCCGAAAAATACCTGACCCGCTTTGCGCTGGCGCTCGCGCTTCTTTTTGCCCTCGGCTGCATCGGGCTCTGCCGGGTGTCGGAGGGTTCGGACGGCGGCGCGGCCTTCGATCTGGAGCCTTTGAGCGTAAACGCCGCGTACAGCCTGGCCAGCGGGGAAGCCGCCCGCTTTGACGCGGAGATGCAGGCCCGCGCGGATTTCCTGTCCGCCCAGGACGAAGGCGCTTTCGTCATTCTGAAGCCCTTAAGCGCCAGCCCGAAGGCGCTGGTCCACTCGGACATCACCGGAGATCCGGAGGATTTCAAAAACGATCACCTGGCCCGCTTCTATCATCTGAGCGGCGTCGTTGTGGGAACGGTCGAAGAAGAGTAGAAAAAAGGCAGCCGCTTTCCTGGCGGCCGCATCGCGATAAAAAGAAAGGAAGAAAACATCATGGAAGCAAAAAAGAACCCTTACGAAGGAACGCAGACCGAAAAGAACCTGCTGGCCGCTTTCGCCGGTGAATCGCAGGCAAGAAACAAATACACCTATTTCGCTTCCACCGCCAAGAAGGAGGGCTACGAACAGATCTCGGCCCTGTTCCTGAAGACGGCGGAAAACGAGAAGGAGCACGCCAAGCTGTGGCTGAAGGAACTGAAGGGCATCGGCAATACGGCTCAGAACCTGGCCGAAGCCGCCGACGGCGAGAACTACGAATGGACCGATATGTACGAAGGCTTTGCCAAGACGGCGGAAGAGGAGGGCTTCCCGGAGCTCGCGAAGAAGTTCCGCGGCGTCGCCGCCATCGAGAAGCATCACGAGGAACGCTACCGCGCGCTGCTGAAGAACGTGGAAACGGCGCAGGTCTTCGAAAAGAGCGAAGTCAAGGTCTGGGAATGCCGCAACTGCGGCCACATCGTGGTCGGCACGAAGGCGCCCGAAGTCTGCCCCGTGTGCGCGCATCCGCAGAGCTACTTTGAGATCAACGCGGAAAACTACTAAAGGACCGGAACCGCCCGGCAGCGGCGGACGGGGACCCCGGCGGACGCCGCCCCGTTCCCGCGGAGCGCTGCGGACGGAACCGAAAGCATATCCATCTATATCAATACAAATGAGGAGCAGCTTATGAGCACGAACCAAGCGACTCCGCAGCCGGCGGCCGGCGCGGAAAAGAAAAACAGAAAAACGAGCCCCTGGAAGAAGATCATCATCCTTGCGGTGATCCTCGTGGTCTTCCTTCTGCTCACCAATCCTTCCCTGATGTTCTTCCTGCCGGAAGCCTGGCGGGATTCCATGAAGGAAGCCTACGGCGGCCTGTTCGGCGACGTGGACCAGGTCACGAAGGTGATCCACTTCAACTGGATCTCCATCTTCAAGGTGATCGTGATCGTCCTGTTCATGATGATCCTGAAAGCGCTGCTGAAGCTGCTGCTGGAAAAGATCAAGCCGAAAACGCCCAAAGGAGCCAGCGTGCTCTCCATGGTGAAGAGCTTCAGCGGCTACGCCATCGCGCTGATCATGCTGATCTGGTGCCTGTCGGCCATCGGCATCAACCTGAGCACCATCTTCGCGAGCATAGGGATCGTTGCCCTGATCATCGGCTTTGCGGCGGAGAGCCTGATCGAGGACGTGGTCACGGGCCTCTTCCTGGTCTTTGAGGACGAGTTCAACGTCGGCGACATCATCGAGTACAACGGCTTCCGCGGCACCGTGATCAACATCGGCGTGCGCGTGACGAGCATCCAGGATCCGGGCGGCAACATCAAGCTGGTCAACAACTCGGATCTGAGGAACGTCCTGAACCGCTCCCGCACCAATTCGAACGCTATCTGCGATATCCCGATCTCCTACGCGGCGAACCTGGCCGAGACGGAAGAGATCCTGAAAGGCATCGCCGCCGGCATGCCGGCCAAATACCCGGGGCTGTTCCATATGCCGCCGCAGTATCTGGGCGTCCAGGCGCTGGATGCCTCCTCGGTCAACCTCCGCTTTATCGCGAAGGTCAATGAAAGCGATATCTACACCGCGGCCCGGACCATGTTCCGGGAGTTCAAGATCGGCATGGATGAAGCCGGCGTGGAGATCCCGTTCCAGCAGGTCGTCATCCATCAGGGGGACAAATAAAAAGATCTCATGAAACGCTATTTCATAGAATCTGAATACGCTCTGCCGGCAGAGGAATTTACCAGTCCTCCCGAGCAGCCGGAAACGCTTCAGGACAAGAGGCGTTACCCCGGCGCGCCCGGAACGCCGCCGGAACCGAAGGCGGCCGTGGAGGATCCGGTCAATCCCACGATCTCGGCGGCAACCGAAGAGGCGGCCGATGCGGCGAAGGCGTCCGAGGCCGGCCAGACGCAGGAGCGGCAGGCTAAAAAGAAACGCTCGCTGCTGCTGCAGATCGCGGCGGTAGCGTCTTCCGTGGTGCTGGTGTCCAACTCCTTCGGCCTGGACTTCCTGGGTCTGGACGGGCTGTTCAACGACTCGGTCATCATCGGACAGGTCGAAGCGGAAACGGAGCCGGAAAGGACTTCTCTCTACGCGCTGCCCGGTCTGCCCCTGGGCGGTGACAGCGAGTTCCCCGATCCGGCGGATCCCGAACCGAAGCTGGCGGACTATAACGGCTATCCGTATGATATCTGGATCGCCGAAGGAACCTTTCAGCAGGCGTCTGACGGCGGCTGGGAGACGATCATTCACCGCTTTCCTTATCTGGATGAAAGAAGCGGCGGCGAGCTGATCGGGCCGATGGCGACCTTCTTCGACCGGGACGGCAGTCCGCTGGATCTCCGGGGCAGCGACGAAACGATCTGGTACGATCCTTCCTCGAACACGCTGACCCTTCACGGCTATACCGGGGAGTTTCTTCAGATCCACCGCATGCCGGAAGGCTTTTCCATCCGGCTGGAGGGCGTCAGTACGCTTTCACAGTTCCTGTTTGCGGACGGCTGCAGCCTCCGCCTGACGGGAGACGGCACGCTGCGCGTCAACCCGCAGGGGAAATATGAATACGGCGTCCTGATCCGGGCAGCCTACTCCGATGCCTGCCTGATGATCGACCGTGAGGTGAATTTCAGCTTTGAGGGCTCGGAATGCGCCGTGCGGATCGAAGCGACCAGCGCACAGAAGGCCGTCTGGCTGAAGGATCCCGTCGGATTTACGAACGTCCGTCAGGCGACCTTTGTCAGAGAAGATTCCAAGGAAAGGATCGACCCGGACAAGGATTCGGATTCGCTGCATTATTATACCTGGACTCTGATCAACAGGACCACGGGAAACCCGGTGCACGGCCTCGGACGCGGGCCGGAAGCGCCCGAACCGCCGCAGACCGAACCCGCCACTCAGGCGCCGACCGGACCGGTCATTACGCCGCCGGAAGAAACGCCGCCGGCGGGAACGACGCCGGAAGAAACGCTTCCGGATGAAACGACCGAGGCAGTGCCGACCGAGCCGGTCCTGGCCGGTGAGGCGATCGGCGGCGACAGCGCCTTCCCCGTCCTGCCGGATCCTCTGCCGTCTGTTTATCCGGCAGATAGCTCTACGCGCGGGGGCAACTTTATATTCAGCGACGACACCGGCTACTTTACTCTGGATGCCGACAGGAACGTCTATCCGGCGGGGCGGAGCGACATCCTCTACGATAAGGCGACCAACACCCTGATCCTGAATAACTGTACGGGGAAGCACCTGCAGATCGAGCAGATGGGGACCGGCTTCCGGATCCTGCTGATAGGAAAGAACATGCTGTCAGGCACGATCGAGGTCTTTGGGAACGGTCAGGAAGCGGTTGCCGTCACCTTAGCCGGAAGCGGGTATCTGAGCCTCAATGCTTCCGGTGAGTATGACGCGGGCTTGTGTATATGGGGCTTTGACAAAGAAGCCTGCGTGATGATCGAGGACGGCGTCACGCTGGATATCGTCGGTGCGAGAGCGGCCGTTATGGTGAACGGAACGACGACGGCCAAGGCGATCTATTATACCCATCCGGAACCGCTTGCCGGCGTCCGTCAGGAGGTCTTTTCACGGAGTTCGTACTCCTCCGGAGACGGCTTCTCCTACGACTGGATGACGGTCAGCGAAGAAGGCATGCCGGTCACTTCGGTCCACTTAGGCGGCGAAGTGCCGCCGGATCCGGAGCTTCCGGGCCTGCCGGTGGGCGGAGACGCGGAGTTCCCTGCTCTGCCGAATCTGATGCCGAACACGCCGGTTCCGGGCTACGGGGTCCTGAACGAGGACTATATCCAGCTCTTCGACCGCGAATCGGATGAAATGTGGGAGTTCCTGTACTTAAATCCGGCCTGGACGAACGACCGGGTTAGCCCTGCGGGCATTTCCTACGATCCCGAAACGAATACGCTGACCCTGAACAATTATCATGGGGCAGGTATCAGCGCCAACCTGCTGGGCAACGGCTTCACCGTGGAACTGATCGGGGAAAACGAGCTGACGCAGGACTTTATGGTCTGGGGCTTCTATACCGGCGGCAGCATCCGCTTTACCGGACCCGGATCGTTAACCATCAACAGCAGCCGGACGCAGGATATTGGTCTGCATCTGATCAGCGAGTATTCCGCTTCCTGCGTGATGATCGATCCAGGCACGGAACTGCATATCTACGGGAATTCGCAGGCGGTGGAGATCATGTATACGAACGAGGAAAAGGGCTTCTGGTATCTCTCGGAAAGACCGCTTTCTAACGTCCGCCAACAGATAGCGGGCGAGGGAACGTCGGACCTTGACGGCAGTAAATATCAGGTCTGGATCCTGACGGATAATAAAGGCGTTCCGCTGACCGAACTGCATATCCGGGGCGGGGATTAAAC
>JAEEUR010000063.1 GCA_016290595.1 Lachnospiraceae bacterium
AGATGAGGAGAACGGTATGAAGTGGTATTTGCAGGAGAAGGAAGAGGTCCTGCGTGAGCTGAAGACCTCTGAAAACGGCCTTCCTGAAGAAGAGGCGGCGCGCCGCCTGCAGGAAAAAGGCCTGAACAAGCTGAAGGAGCCCGAAAAGGAAAGTCTCTTTTCGCGCTTTATTCATTCGCTGATGGATCCGATGATCATCATGCTGATCGTCGCGGCGGCGATACAGGCCGTGGTAACGGTGCTGGAAAAAGGAAAGGATTTCACGCTGGCGGATTTCGCGGACGTGATCGTGATCCTGGCGGTCGTGGTGATCAATACCGTCATGTCCCTGGTGCAGGAAAGCAAGGCGGAGGCCGCCATGGAGGCCCTGCAGCAGATGACGGCGGCCACCTCCAAAGTGGTGCGCGGCGGGCAGGTCCGGGTCGTTAAGAGCGAAGAGCTCTGCCCGGGCGACGTGATCGTGCTGGAAGCCGGCGACGCGGTGCCGGCGGACTGCCGCATCCTGGAGGCCTACAGCCTGAAGGCGGAAGAGGCGGCGCTGACCGGCGAATCCGTCCCCGTCTTAAAGATGACGGATATGCTGATGCTGCACGAGCGGACGGCCGACGTCCCGCTGGGCGACCGCCGGAACATGCTCTACAGCGGTTCTACCGTGGTGTACGGCCGCGGCAAAGCCGTGATCACCGCCACCGGCATGGATACCGAGATGGGCAAGATCGCGGACGCGCTGACCCTGGCGGAAAAGGAGCAGACGCCGCTGCAGAAAAAGATGACCGAGCTTTCGAGGTTCCTGACCAAGCTTGTGATCGGGATCTGCGTGGTTGTCTTTGCGATCGGCATCATACAGTCGGTATTCCTGTCCGGAAAATCTTTCAGCTGGACGCTGCTGGGCGAGGAAGCGCTGGATACCTTCATCGCGGCGATCGCGCTGGCGGTGGCGGCGATCCCCGAGGGCCTGCCGGCCGTCGTGACCATCATCCTGTCTATCGGCGTGACGGCCATGAGCAAGCGCCAGGCCCTGATCCGCAAGCTGACAGCGGTCGAGACCCTCGGCTGCACGCAGATCATCTGCTCGGACAAGACCGGTACCTTAACGCAGAACAAGATGACCGTGGTGGATGCTTTTACGGACGACGAGCCGCTTCTGGCGCGGGCCATGGCGCTCTGTTCGGACGCGGAGATCGCGCCCGGCGAGGAGCATTCGACCGGCGAACCGACCGAATGCGCCCTGGTGGATTACGCGAACCGCCTCGGGCTGCCGAAATATCGCTTAAAGGAAGAAATGCCGCGCGTCGGCGAAGCGCCCTTCGACTCGCTCCGCAAGATGATGTCTACCGTTCACGCGGACGGGAACGATTTTGTCCAGTATACCAAAGGCGCGCCGGACGAGGTCTTAAAATGCTGCGTGGGTTACCTGAAGAACGGCCAGATCCTGCCGATGACGGAGGACCTGACGGAGCGGATCCTGCGGGCCAACAAGGCCTTCGCGGACCGCGCCCTGCGCGTGCTCTGCGCGGCTTACCGCAAATACGATACGATGCCTTCCTCCGTGGAACCGGAGGATCTGGAACGCAACCTGATCTTCATCGGCCTGACCGGGATGATCGATCCCTGCCGGCCGGAGGTCTATGATGCGATAAAGGCCTGCCGTGAGGCCGGCGTGCGACCCATCATGATCACGGGCGACCATAAGGATACCGCCGTGGCCATCGGGCTGGACCTGGGCATTATCAAGGACCGGGAGGAAGCGCTGGTCGGCGCCGAGCTGGATAAGTACAGCGACGAGGAGATGATCGAGCTGGTCACGCGCTACAGCGTGTACGCCCGCGTGCAGCCGGAGCACAAGACCCGCATCGTCAAGGCCTGGAAGGCCCGCGGCATGGTGACGGCCATGACCGGCGACGGCGTGAACGACGCCCCGTCCATCAAGGCGGCGGACATCGGCATCGGCATGGGCATCACCGGCACGGACGTGACCAAATCCGTTGCCGACATGGTCCTGGCGGACGATAACTTCGCCACCATCGTGAACGCGGTGGAAGAGGGCCGCAAGATCTACGACAACGTCCTGAAGGTCCTGCAGTTCCAGCTCTCCACGAACATGGCGGAGGTCATCATCATGTTCCTGGCCTCGCTGCTGAACTTTACCATCCTGTCGCCGGTCCACCTGCTGTGGATCAACATGGTGACCGACTCCCTGCCCGGCCTGGCGCTCGGCATGGAAAAGGCCGAAGGCGACCTGATGAAGCGCAAGCCGCGTCCCACGACGGACGGCATCTTCTCCGGCGGCGCCGGCGCGGACATGGTCTGGCAGGGCATCTACCTGGCTGTGATCGAGATCGCGGCCTACTTCATCGGCTACCATCTGGAGAACGGCAGCATGGCCGGGATCTTCCACGGAAAGCTCTGCACCAACGCCATGGCCATGGCCTTCCTGACGGTCAACTTCGCGGAGATGTTCTGCGCGGTCTGCATGCGTTCCCGCAAGGGCTCCCTCTTCTCGAAGGATATGCTGAAGAATATCAACTGGTGGCTGGTCGGCGCCTTCGCGGTGACCACCCTGCTGACGCTGGTGGCGATCTATCTGCCCGGCCTGCAGACGGTCTTCGGGATCGAGCCCGGCACCTTCCAGTTCCACGAGCTGCTGATCTCCTTCGGCCTCGCCTTAAGCGTGGTCCCGGCCTTCGAGATCGGGAAAGCCATCCACCGCAAGGTGAGGAAAGAAGCCTAAAACACAAACGCCCGGCGGCAAAGCCGGGCGTTTTTTGAAACACACTTTTTTCATAAAGAATTATTTTACAAACCTTGATTCTTATGATATAGTATTCCTCGGGCTGTTCCCGAAAGGAGAAAACGTGTATGAATTCCCACAGACGGGTCATATTAAAGCTGAGCGGCGAAGCGCTGGCCGGCGAGAAAAAAACGGGTTTTGACGAGGCAACGGTCCAGGACGTGGCCGGACAGGCGCTGCCTGCGGTGCGCGAAGGCGTGGAACTCGCCGTCGTGATCGGCGGCGGCAACTTCTGGCGCGGCCGCAGCAGCAAGAACATCGACCGTGTGAAAGCGGACCAGATCGGGATGCTTGCGACGGTCATGAACGCGATCTACGTCTCGGAGATCTTCCGTTCCCGCGGCATGGAGACCGAGATATTCACCCCCTTCGCCTGCGGCACCATGACGAAGCTTTTCTCCAAGGACGCGGCGAATGAGGCCTTCAAAGCCGGAAAGGTCGTCTTCTTTGCCGGCGGCACCGGCCACCCGTACTTCTCTACGGACACCGGCATCGTCCTCAGAGCCATCGAGATGGAAGCGGACGAGATCCTTCTGGCAAAGAATATCGACGGCGTTTACGACAGCGATCCGGCAAAGAACCCGGACGCGAAGAAATTCGACACGATCTCCATCGACGAGGTGGTGGAGAAGAAGCTGGGCGTGATCGACCTGACGGCTTCCGCCCTCTGCGCGGACAACCGCGTCCCGCTGGCCGTCTTCAGCCTGGCCGGCGAAATGAGCATCTACAAAGCCCTGAAAGGGGAAATTAACGGGACGAGAATCACCGTATAATCATACTTTCGATAAAGGAGGGAAACAGAATGACCGACTATTTGATTGATGCAGAAGAAAGAATGGAAAAGACCTTAAACAACTTAAAGGATGAATACGTGACGATCCGCGCCGGCCGCGCCAACCCGGGCGTTTTGAACCGCGTGACGGCGGACTATTACGGCGCCCCGACCCCGATCCAGCAGCTGGCGAACGTCTCCGTGCCGGAAGCCCGGATGCTGGTCATCCAGCCCTGGGACAAGACCGCATTAAAGGCGATCGAGCGGGCGATCCAGGCCTCCGATATCGGCATCAATCCGAATAACGACGGCTCCGTGATCCGCCTCATCTTCCCGGAACTGACCGAGGAACGCCGTAAGGAACTGACCAAGGACGTCCGCAAGAAGGGCGAGGCCGCCAAGGTCGCCGTCCGCAACATCCGCCGCGATGCCGTGGACCGCATCAAGAAGGCCCAGAAGGCCGGCGAGATCACCGAGGACGATCAGAAGAAGGACGAAGAAGCCGCCCAGAAGCTGACCGATAAGTTTGTGGAAAAGATCGACAAAGCCGTGGAAGAGAAGACCAAGGAGATCATGACGGTCTGATCGCCGAAGCGGCAGCATAGGAAAACATGAGACGGGGGGACGGATCCCCGGTACTCCTGGCGACAGGCAAGGCACCGGTGCCGTCCTCCCGCGGCTGTTCGGAGGCTTTTAACGTATGGAAGAGCTTGTGAATCCCCGCCACATTGCCGTTATTCTGGACGGCAACGGCCGCTGGGCCAAGAAAAAGGGCGTGCCGAGGGCCATCGGCCACAAGGAAGGCTGCGAGACCTTAAAGCACATCCTGGATACCTGCTACTATAAGAAGATCGAGTTCTTCTCGGTCTATGCTTTTTCCACCGAAAACTGGAAGCGCTCGAGCGGCGAGGTCGCGGCGCTCATCCAGCTGATGCGCTACTACCTGCCCCGTCTGGAAAAACGTTCCATGGAGCGCAACACGAAGGTGCGGATCATCGGCGACATCAGCGGCTTTCCGTCGGACGTGCAGAAGATCATGCACCATCTGATCGAGACGACGTCGGTCAACACGGGCCTGACTTTCATCATGGGCTTGAACTACGGCGGCCGCGACGAGCTGCGCCGCGCCGTGGTGAAGCTGGCTGAAAAGGTCAAAGCGGGCGAGCTGGAGCCGGAGAATATCACGGAGGCGATGATCTCCGCGAGCCTGGATACGGCGGGCATCCCCGATCCGGACGTGATCATCCGCACCAGCGGCGAGATGCGCCTGTCCAATTTCATGACCTGGCAGAGCGCCTATTCCGAGCTGGAGTTCCCGACGGTGCTCTGGCCGGACTTCTCCGACGACGATCTGGATGAGGCCATCCGCATCTTCAACGGCCGCGAACGCCGTTTCGGCGGGAGGAAAGGCGAAGAATGAAGAACCGTGACTTTCTGATCCGCCTGCGCAGCAGCGTGATCCTGGTGGCCGTGGCGATCGCGGGCTTTTACTTCGGCGGCATCGCGCTCTTTGCGCTGCTGGCCTTCGTCTCGCTGGTCGGCGTTTTCGAGCTGTACAAGGTCTGCGGGACCTGGGGCACGCCCCTGGCGGCGGCCGGCTTTATGGCTTCCTGCCTGTACCTGGAGGCCGTCTGGCTGGGCTGGGACAGCTGGCTTTTATTCGTGCTCTTCCTGGGCTTCGTCCTGATCCTGGGGACCTACGTTTTCACCTTCCCGCGCTATCCCTTCGCGGCGGCGGCGTACAGTCTTTTCGGCGTGATCTACGTTCCGCTGATGCTGTCCTATCTCTACCGGATCCGTCAGATGGAGAACGGCTTCGCCCTGGTCTGGCTGGTCTTTCTGGCTTCCTGGGGCAGCGATACCATGGCCTACTGCACGGGGATCCTGATCGGGAAGCATAAGATGACGCCTGAGCTGTCTCCCAAAAAGACCTGGGAGGGGGCCGTCGGCGGCGTGCTGGGAAGCGCCCTGCTGGGCTTTCTGTACGCCCTGCTTCTGGGGCAGCACTTAAGCGTGCTGGGGCAGCCGCTGCTTATGGTGCCGCTGCTCTGCGCGGCGGGAAGCATCGTGTCCCAGATCGGCGATCTGGCCGCTTCCGCCATCAAGCGCAGCTTCCAGGTGAAGGATTACGGGAATCTCATTCCCGGCCACGGCGGCATCCTGGACCGCTTCGACTCGGTCATCGTGACGGCGCCGATCGTATATTATCTGCTGCTTCTCCTGCAATAGGAAGAGCGGCTGACAGGAGAATTTCATGACTTTTGTAAGCATTTTGATAGCGGTGCTCGTTTTCAGCCTGCTGGTGCTGTTCCATGAGTTCGGCCACTTTATCGTGGCGAAGGCCGTGGGCATCGGCGTGACGGAGTTTTCTCTCGGCATGGGACCGCGGATCCTGTCCTTCCAGAAGGGGGACACCCGCTATTCCTGGAAGGCGATCCCCTTCGGGGGCTCCTGCGCCATGGTCGGAGAAGACGAGGACGAGGAGAAGCCGCCGGCGAATTCCTTCAACGCTAAGCCGGCATGGGCGCGCTTCCTAGTGGTGCTGGCCGGCCCGGCCTTCAACGTGATCCTGGCCTTCCTGCTTTCCTTCTTCCTGATCGGCATGGGCGGCATCAATACCCGCCAGGTCTCCTCCGTGACCCGGAACGGTCCGGCCGAAAAAGCCGGCATCGAAGCGTGGAAGGATTCCGTGACCTCCATCAACGGCAAGAAGATCGGAATGGGCCGCGACCTGTATCTCTATACCCTGTCCCATCCGCTGGACGGCTCCGAAGTGACGCTGACCGTGGAACGGGACGGAGAAGAACGGACCGTCACGATCGATCCGAAGATCAGCGGCTTCCGCATCGGCATCGCGTATATGAGCTCGGATGAAGCCGCCGCGCTGTCTTCCGTGACCGAAGGGCTGCCGGCCTATCAGGCGGGGCTCAGAGCCGGCGACGTCATAACCACCGTCAACGGGGAGACGATCGAAAGCGGCAAGGCGCTGGCCGACTATTTTTCCGCGCATCCGGTGGACGGCAGCACGCTGACGCTGGACGTCGTGCGGGGAGGAGAGAAGCTGACGCTCCAGATGACGCCGGAGCCCTACGAAGCGTACGATCTGGGCTTCCAGGCCTTCTTCGTCTACAAGGAGTGGGACGGAAACGTCGGCGAGCTGCTTTCCTCCAGCCTCAATGAGATCCGCTACTGGCTTTCCTACGTGGTGATCACGCTTAAGATGCTTTTTGCCGGCCAGGTCGGCGTCAAGGATCTTTCCGGTCCCGTGGGCATCGTATCCACCATCAGCAGTGCGGTGGAAAACGGCGTGGAGAACGGCGGGACGAAGCTGGCCTTCATCAACGTACTGGAACTGACGGTGCTGCTCAGCGTCAACCTGGGGGTGATGAACCTGCTGCCGATCCCGGCGCTGGACGGCGGACGGATCCTGTTCATCCTTTTTGAAATGATCTTCCGCAAGCCGGTCCCGAAGAAGGCGGAAGGCATCGTGCATCTGATCGGCTTCGCGCTGCTGATGCTTCTGATGGTATTTATTCTGTTCAACGATATTCTGCGTCTGATCCGGGGGTAAACGATGGAAAGAAGAATTTCGCGGCAGGTCCGCATCGGCAGCTGCCTGATCGGAGGCGGCGCCCCGATCGCGGTCCAGTCCATGACGAATACGAAGACGGAGGACGCGGCGGCGACCGTGTGCCAGATCCTGGCGCTGGAAGAGGCCGGCTGCGAGATCGTCCGCGTGACGGTCCCGACTCCGGAGGCCGCGCTGGCCCTCGAAGAGATCAAACCGAAGATCCATATCCCGCTCGTGGCGGATATCCACTTTGATTACCGCCTGGCGATCGCGGCCATGGATCACGGCGCGGACAAGGTCCGCATCAATCCCGGCAATATCGGCAGCGAGGCCGGCGTGCGCGCCGTCGTCGAACGGGCCGCGAAAGACGGTATTCCGCTGCGCGTCGGCGTCAACAGCGGTTCGCTGGAGAAGAAATATATCGAAAAATACGGCGGCGTCACGGCGGAAGGGCTTGCGGAGAGCGCGCTGGGCCAGGCCGCCCTGATCGAAGCTTTCGGCTACGAAAACCTCGTGATCAGCATCAAATCCAGCCGCGTGCCCATGAGCATCCGGGCGCACGAGATCATCGCGGAGCGCTGCGATTATCCCCTGCACGTCGGGATCACCGAAGCCGGCACCGTTCAGAGCGGCAGCATCAAGTCCGCCGTCGGGCTCGGCGCGATCTTGTCCCGCGGCATCGGCGACACGGTCCGCGTCTCCCTGACCGGCGACCCCGTCGAGGAAATCCGCGTGGCCAGGCAGATCCTGCGGGATCTGGGCCTTCGGAAGGAGGGCATCGAAGTCATTTCCTGCCCCACCTGCGGCCGCACCAGCATCGATCTGATCCCGCTCGCCAACGCGGTGGAAAAGATGGTGCAGCCGTACGCGGCCAAAAACCTGACCGTGGCCGTCATGGGCTGCGTCGTCAACGGGCCCGGCGAAGCCCGCGAGGCGGATCTGGGCATCGCCGGCGGCAAGGGAGAGGGCTTCCTCTTCCGGAAGGGAGAAATTCTCTGCCGCCTGCCCGAATCCGAACTGCTCGCCGCCCTTGAAGAAGAACTGAAGAAGTGGTAATTCACCATGACGGCATTCGAAAACATGAAAACCTTACAAGAGACGATGCCCGATCTTCGGACAGTCTCTTTTATTACGGACAACGCCGACCGGATCTACGTCGAAAAGATGACTATGACCCGGTCCCGCGACCGGCTGCGGATCTATCTGCACGCCCCTTTCCTGATCCAGAAAAAAGACATCTACGCGATGGAAGCCGCCGTCAAAAAGCAGTACTTCCGCTTAAAGCCCGTCACCGTGGAAGTGCGCGAGCGCTTTCATCTGGCGGATATGACGCCCCGCGAAGTGTATCCGGCTTATCGGGAAAGCCTGCTGCTGGAGCTCAAAACCGCCAGCCTCTTTTCCTACAACCTGTTCCGCAGTGCGGAACCGGAATTCACGGATACGGCCGTCCGGCTGCTTCTGCCCGACACACTGCTGCTTTCCTCCCGCGGGGAAGAACTCGCCTCCTACCTTGAGACCGTCTTCAGGGACCGCTTCGGCTTCGATTTGTCCGTCCGCATCAAAAAGCAGGAAAAACAGCAGGCGGCGGCCGAAGACCCGGCCCTTGCCGAAGAGGTCGCGCGCGTAACGGCCCTGTACCGGGAGAAGCAGGAAGAGGACAAAGCCGCCCGGGCGGCGGAGCAGACGGCCGCCCCGAAGAAAAAGTACGAAAAGAAAACGAAGCTCTCCGCCGCGCAGGGCTTCGGTTACGACTTTGACGGCGATCCGGTCCCGCTGGACCAGCTGGAAGAGGGCATGGGGCCGATCGTCGTACAGGGACAGATCCTCAGCCCGGAGATCCGGACCATCCGGACCGGGAACCTGCTCTATACCTTCGTGCTGACCGACCGCCGGGACTCTGTGCGGGTCAAGATCTTCACCAAGCCGGAGGAGCAGGACAGCCTGAATGCGATCGTGAAGAAAGACGCGTACGTGACGCTGAAAGCGGAACCGGAAGCCGACCGCTTTGACCATGAACTGACCCTGTCTCACTTGAGCGGCATCAAGCCGGCGGAAGCGCCGGAAAAGAACGTGCGCATGGACCGCGCGCCCGTCAAGCGCATCGAGCTGCACGCGCACACGCAGATGAGCGAGATGGACGCGTTCACGCACGTGGATCAGTATATCGAGCGCGCGGCGGCCTGGGGCCATAAGGCCGTGGCCGTAACGGACCACGGCGTGGTGCAGGCATTCCCGGACGCCTTCCACAAGTGGCAGAGCCTGCGCAAAAAAGGAAAAGACATCAAGATCATCTACGGCTGCGAAGGCTATCTGGTCGACGACAGGCCCGGCATGACGACGGAAGAAATCCTGCAGGCGCCGACCTACCATATCATCCTGCTGGCAAAAAACGAGACAGGACGGGTCAATCTTTACCGGCTGGTCTCTGAATCGCATCTGAACTATTTCCGCCGCCGGCCGCGGATCCCGAGAAGCCTGCTGACCGAATGCCGGGAGGGCCTGATCCTGGGCTCCGCCTGCGAGGCGGGCGAGCTGTACCGCGCGCTGCTGCGGGACGCTTCCGAGGAGGAGCTCGCAAAGATCGTCAACTTCTACGACTATCTGGAGGTCCAGCCGACCGCCAACGACGCGTATCTGATGCGGACCGGCCGGAACGGCAGGATCTACACCCAGGCGGAACTGGAAGGCTTCGTCCGGAAGATTATCGAACTGGGCCGACAGTACGCCAAGCCGGTGGCCGCGACCTGCGACGTGCACTTCCTGGACCCGGAGGACGAGATCTACCGCCGCATCATACAGAAGGGACAAGGTTTCCCGGATGCGGACGTCCAGCCGCCGCTGTATTTCCGCACCACCGAAGAGATGCTGGCCGAGTTTTCTTTTCTGGACTACGACGAGGCGAAGCGGATCGTCATCGACGGACCGAATCTGGTGGCGGACTGGTGCGAGGTGATCGAGCCGGTGCGGCCGGACAAGTGCCCGCCGAAGATCGAAGGCTCCGAAGAAGAGCTGGAGCAGATGTGCTATGCGAAAGCACACGAATGGTACGGGGAAGAACTGCCGGCGGTGGTGAAGACGCGCCTGGAGAGGGAACTGAAGTCCATCATCGGCAACGGCTACGCGGTCATGTATATCATTGCGCAGCGCCTGGTCAAGAAATCCAACGACGACGGCTATCTGGTCGGCTCGCGGGGTTCCGTGGGCTCCTCGCTGGTCGCGACCTTAAGCGGCATCTCGGAGGTCAATCCGCTGCCGCCGCATTACCGCTGCCCGAACTGCCGCCACAGCATCTTCGACAATGAAGAGACGCGGCGGAACGCCGGCGGCGCCGGCGTGGACATGGCGCCGATGCAATGCCCCGTCTGTGGGACGGAGATGATCCGCGACGGCTACGACATCCCCTTCGAGACCTTCCTGGGCTTCAAGGGCGACAAGGAGCCGGATATCGACCTGAATTTCTCGGGCGAGTATCAGAGCAAGGCGCACGAATATACGGAAGTCCTGTTCGGCAAGGGCTGCACCTTCAAGGCGGGGACTATTTCGGGCCTGGCCGACAAGACGGCCTACGGCTATACGATGAAATACTTCGAGGAGAAGGGCATCGTGAAGCGCCGCTGCGAGATCGACCGCATTGCGGCCGGCTGCGTGGGTACGCGGCGCACCACCGGCCAGCATCCGGGCGGCATCGTCGTGATGCCGCGGGGTGAGAACATTTATTCCTTCACCCCGATCCAGCACCCGGCCAACGACGTGAACAGCAATATCGTCACGACGCATTTCGACTATCACTCGATCGACCACAACCTGCTGAAGCTGGATATCCTGGGACACGACGATCCGACCATGATCCGCCGGCTGGAGGATCTTCTTGGCATCGACCTGACGAAGGTCCCCATCAACGATCCGGCGGTGCTGGCGCTCTTTAAGAACACGGACTCGCTGGGCATCTTAAGCGAGGAGATCGGCGGCTGCCCGCTGGGAACGCTGGGCGTGCCGGAATTCGGCACCGACTTCGCCATGGGCATCGTTCTGGACGCGAAGCCCGAAAGCGTGGCGGACCTGATCCGCATCGCGGGCATCGCGCACGGCACCGACGTCTGGAAGGGCAACGTCCAGGATCTGATCGTAGAGGGAACGGCCTCCTTAAAAGAATCCATCTGCACGCGCGACGATATCATGCTGTACCTGATCTCCAAGGGAATGGATCCGGCCCTGTCCTTCAAGATCATGGAGAGCGTCCGGAAGGGCAAGGTGGCGAGAAAGGACGAGCCGAACTGGCCGAACTGGAAGATGCAGCTGGAGGAGCACGAAGTGCCGGACTGGTATATCGGCTCGGCGGAGAAGATCCAGTACATGTTCCCGAAGGCGCACGCGGCAGCCTACGTGATGATGGCTCTGCGCGTGGCTTACTGCAAGGTCCACCATCCGCTGGAGTATTACACCGCGTATTACAGCATCCGCGCGGACGGCTTCGACTACGCGCTGATGTGCCAGGGCCGGGAAGAATTAAGGAGAAATCTGGAGCTGTTCCGCCGCAACAAGGATACGCTTTCCGACAAGGAAAAGCTGGTCTTAAGGGATATGCGGCTGGTGGAAGAGATGTATGCGAGGGGCTTCGAATTTACCCCGATCGATATATACAAAGCGAAAGCCAAGCGGTTCCAGATCGTGGACGGGAAGATCATGCCGTCCTTCATGAGCATCGCCGGCCTGGGCGAGCAGGCGGCGATCAGCCTGGAGGAGGCGGCGGCTCAGGGACGCTTCCTGTCCCGGGAGGACCTGCTGCAGCGAAGCAAGCTGTCTTCGACCATGGTGGATACGATGTATCAGCTGGGGATCCTGGGCAATATGGCCGAGAGCAACCAGATGTCGCTCAGCGATCTGCTGTTCGAATAAGCTATTCTTCGTACGTAATAAATAGTGTGAATACGGGGGCGTCCGCTTTCATTCCTTTAACGGAAGAGCGGCTGCCCTCGTTTCCTATGGTCAGATCCATGGTCTCGTCGAGTTTTAATTCGTGCGTGAATTCGATGATCAGCTCGCGCGGCTCCTTCCCGAGGCGGGGCGCCTTCAGGAGATTTTCCGAAATTTCCACGTAGCGGGTGTTGTTCATGTGCCCGACCGAATCGATGAAGCTGTAGGGAACGGTGAAGGAGGCCCTGCCGCTTTCCGACAGCAGCTGCTTCGGCAGGCGCGGCAGCGGCATTAAGGGCTCTCTGTCGGGGACCGGCATCTCCAGGGCGTAAGCGGCCGGCTGGATCATCACGCGGCTTTCCAGATCCAGGATCACCCACAGGAAGCAGGAGCGGATCAGCGCTTCACCGGCGCCGTCTTTTATCTCCATATAGCGGGGGAAGAGGCCGTGCATGCCTTTTCCGGGCCAGGTCGTAAAGTGCAAGACTTCATCCTCCCGCGGCATGCGGCTGATCCGGATGTGCTGCCGCACCACGACCCAGGAGAGATGCTTCGGGTTCAGCACGTCGGAGCCGAAGCCCAGCAGGCCGGCATGCTCGCCGGATACGGTCTGGATCAGCTCCAGCAGGCGTGCGGGGCGCAGCTTTCCGAACATATTGACGTCCGTGGCTTCCACGGTATAGCTTCTGGTGTAGATCAGATCCATATATTCCTCCTCCGAAGAAAGGAAGAGGGGCTGCCTTGCGGCAGCCCCGGCCTTCAGGCGAGCGGCGATTATGCTTCCTCTACGATAACGGGGGAATCCGGCGCGTTGCGGCGGATGGAGTCAATGCCGTTCAGGCAGCTGGCTTTGGCCTTGTAGCTTTCGCCGGTGGCAATGATCTCGCCGTTTCGGGCTTTTAAGCGGAAGCGGAACTCGCCGGATTTGTCCTTGTAGACCTCGAACTTCGGGTGCGTCTGCTGCTCGAAGT
>JAEEUR010000064.1 GCA_016290595.1 Lachnospiraceae bacterium
TATGGTCTGTGGAATGGATGCGTAGTATGTGCTACTGCTGCAGTTATAAAGTTTTATATGCCATCTATGACTTACGATAGCATTGTTAACACTTGCAAATCAGTGGCACAACTTCAAGGTTATGCAGATCCAAGCAGCGGAACATGGAATTATTATATATCAATTATTGATACTGCACTTTATGTAAGGGCGTGTTGCATGGCTGTTGGTTTGAATAAAACTGTAAGCAATTCTATATTACTCTCTACAGTACAAACGGAAACACAGAATGATCGACCGTGTTTGCTCAATCTGGGATATTATAATTCCGTGAATGTAGATCATACTGTAACTGCGATTGGATGGCGAACGTATAATATTATTGAAAACGACGGCTTTATTTCTAACGCAACTTTTTATAAGGTCATTGATGGTGATTGTAATACATATAGGTACTTATATTCGGCGGATATTACTGGGTTCTTCGTGACAAAAGTATCATAAAAATGAAAAACAGGCTTTCCAGATTCAAAGTAATTATCAGAGCGGTCTTGTTGGGGGCCGTTATTGCTTTTGTTGCCTATCTCATTATTTTATATATTTTCAGCCGTCCGCCCCAGCCGCAGGAGCCTTTGATGAATATTGACGGGATGTCACGTGCGGCCTACCGGCTCAATGAAAAGGAAAACGGGTACTATACGATTATAACGACGAGCCGAGAAGTCTATTATGAGAGTTATCATTCGGTTGCCGCAGAAAAATTGCAAATAGACAAAGTGGTAGCCTTTGATCACGGCGACGGGATTCACTGGAGATATTACGCATCCTTTAATGGCTTTCCACCGGAAGAATGGCTGATCGAAGCGGGAAATGTTGATCTTTTGAACGGAGATCTGACGGATGTCAGTGTGACGATTCTGAAATCCGTGGAGATACTCGAGATCCCGCAGGAAATACTGGACCTGATTCCCTGAAAGGAAATCCAAGGCCTGTCGTGGTTTTCTGCTTATGATCGCTTATCCCTCCCGCCGCAGCGTAAACAGGATATCCCGCACCGTATCGTCGTAGCCGATAAACAGTTTCTGCGCGCGGCCTTCCTCCAGCGGATGCGCTTCGAAGCGCACGGGCACGCGCATGGTCAGTACGTCCGCCAGCACGTTTTCCATCACGTAAACGTCCCCGCCGAAATGAAGAAGAGGAAGTTCCTGATCGCGGTAATGCAGCAGGAGCTTTTCTTTTTCCTGCCGGACCGTGACTGTTCCGTAACCCTTGTTTTCATAGACGCCGGTCAGTTTATCCGGCGCAAGCGCGGCGGGCGCGCCTTTCAGGGCCGGATCCAGCCTTTTTGCCGCGATATCCAGCTCACACTCGTGATAGTAACGGTCCGGCGCCTTATCGCCTTCCTTCGGAAAGTAAGGTTCATCCGACGCTTCGATCCCTAAGAAGCGGTCCATCAGGCTGTAGAAGAGGCCCTGGAAGAAATGATCCGGCGGGCAGTGCAGGTTGACCAACGCCACGAAGCCTTTTTTCTGCGCCGGCAGATACGCCATCAGCGAGCTGTAGCCTTCGATCTTGCCGCCGTGCCGCTGGAATTCCTGCCCGCGGTATATGCCTTTCTGCCAGCCGAGACAGTAGCCCAAGGAGCGGTAGTCCGGATGCGGGATACGGGGCAGCGTCGGATAGGCGGCGCCGGGCGTATGGATCCGGCGAAAGTTTTCCTCGCTGATGAGGCGCCGCCCGTCCGGCAGAACGCCCCCAAAGGCATGGCATTTTACCCAGCGGACCAGATCTTTCAGCGTACTTGTCACCGAGGCGGCGGGACCGGCCTGGTCCACGTTCCAGTACGGGACCGGGACGACCTCCCCCTCCTTATAGTAATGCGGCTCGGCGTGATTCGCATCCGCGGCCAGGACCTTCCCGCTGCCGTCTGAGCGGCTCATGCCCAGCGGCGTAAAAATGTTTTCTTTCAGCAGCTCGCCCCAGCTTTTCCCGGTGACGGTTTCCTCCACGTAGCCAGCCATTGCGTACATGACGTTGCTGTAGAGCGCCCGTGGGGAACCGTAGGCGTCCGCCGGCTCGATATAGCGGATCCGTCTTGCCATCTCTGCCCGGGAATACGGCGCGGGCCAGATCACGTCGTGTGCGCCGAAGCCGGTCCGATGGCAGAGCATGTCTTTTAAGGACATCTTTTCCGTGGCGGCCGCGTCCCACATTTGAAGATCCGGCACGTAAGAAGAAACCGGTGAATCAAGATCCACCAGCCCCCGATCCGCTAAAATGCCGGCCAGCGCCGAGGTAAAGGACTTGGAGCAGGAGGCGATGGTGAACATTGTATCTTCGTTAAAAGGCGCGCTTTCGCCGAGCTTCCTCACGCCCGTGCAGAAATATTCATCTTCGATGCCTTCCCCAAAAGCCGCGACGGCGGCGCCCGGGAAGCGCCAGTAGGCGGCCTCCGTTATGATGCGTTCCGGATCCAAATATCGATATGTCATCGCTTTTTCCTTCCGTTTTTCTTCTGTATGATGCTTTCTTACAAATTATTATAATACAGATCCCGACATTTTTCATACCGGATCCAGCCGTAGAAATGGAAATTTACGGCTTATACGAGAAAAATTTGACAAATAGATGAAAATATGGTATCTAATCTAACGATATTAAGTGAGGAGGGACGCCATGAAACGAGAAATTGTAAAAAAAAGAATCCTTGGAGTTGCTTTGGCATTGATTGTTGTACTTGTTCCAAATACTATGGTGTTTGCTTCATCGGAGGCTGAGGCTTCAGAGAATAGCTTTATTGCTTCACTTCAACAAAAAGTTGAAGATGTCTTAAGCACAATCGAGCTCCAGAAAAATGATTTTGGGCTGAGTGATATTGATTTTGATGGAATTTCGTTGGGAAATGAAATTCCTTCATATGCATATACAAAAAACGGGTTGATCCCAATTAGTGATATACATTATTTCCCTTTGATAAGCAGTGGTGAATGGATTGCTACGGCAGTCGTTTTCTACAACGATTATGAAGAGATGATCGTCGAGATATCCGCTCAATATGCTAAAGAGTATTCAATAATAAAGGAATGTGAGACGACTCAGTCTGCGAGAGAAGCCGCACTTGTCTTTGGAAACACAACGGCATACCTGTTTACAGAGAATAGATATGTTTGCGTAGGAAACTTCCCGGAAAATGAGGAAAGGGAGTCTATTGAATCGCATCTTGATTTGATTAATCCGAAAACAGTTCCTGTTACAGCTTATGTTCCATTAAGCGTCACACACATCGCGCTTTCTCGTGATACTGATTTTGTATCATTAAGTATTTCTTCAATTCAACAACCCACTATTTATACATGTTGGGCGGCATGTATGGCCATGATATTAAATTATCGGGGAACATATGCTACGGTGAATTCAGTCCTTTCAACAACCGGAATGACTTCGACTTCAGTAGTTACCATCCAGCAGGCCAGGGCTTGGATAACATATTATTACGGTTACCCTTGTGGTATCTATGGACAATCATATGGGACGTATTATAGCTTGACATTGAGCAATTTAATGGTAGAGTTATATAATTACGCCAGCCCATTACTTGCCAGGTTTATACTTCCAAATACTACTAATACCGGGCACGCTGTTGTGGTTAAAGGGTATAGTAATTTTAATAATTTTCCGACCATGATTTATATTGATCCAATTGACGGTTATATTAAATCCTCAACCGTTCCCAGTAACGGAGCAGTAACAATTCCTTTTGATGGCAGTACTTACGTACTGGCTAAAGCCTTTGCCGTTTATGGGAATACCAACTGAAGCCATGATAAAAACAAAACTCCAATCAGTTCTGAAGAATCTTGCCGCGATCCTGATCCTTTTTATCGTGGTTACTTTCGTCGTGTTCCTGTTCAGACACCTGCGGCCCACAGGCGGGATGCTGTATGCCGGGGATTTTCGGAACGGCTTTGAACTGTACGTAGAGGAGGCCTGTACTTTCTCAAGCGTCGGGGAGAACCAGCCAAAGCGGGAGTCTCCCCATTCCATGTGGCGGGTTTCCGATGAGAAGCTTAAGGAAACTGTTTACGATATCTGTCGGAAGATAGAGACATACTGCGAATATGACGATGCCATACACTCGTTTTTCGGAAATCCGGATTGGGAATATTACCCGCGGATCTATCTGATTACGGACTCGGTCTGTTACCGGATCGAAATCGTTAACTGGAACAATTATCCGAACGGGACCGTGCCGGATCTCGAAAAGATGTACGGGAAACCGCTGCTGCGCGTTTATCGGATCGATCTGTCCCTGAAGCCGGAATCGGATTCCCTTTATGATTTCGTGAAGAACTATTTCGGCCCCGATACGATGAACCGGGAAAACAAATGGGGCTGGTATTCGACTCTTTCGCAAAAAGGTCAGGATCAGCTGCTGAAGCTGGTTCAAAGTGTCGGCGCGGGGAATGCGGAGAACGTTTTTCTCTTTGAATAAAGCCCTGATCCCGCGAAAAAGTTTGAAAAAACAGGCTGAAAAACTTCAAAAAAGTGTTGACAGACCGGAGCGCTTCTGCTATAGTAGCAGAGCCGCGTTTCCGGTCCTTTTTTTTCGTATGGAATTACGGGAGCGCGCAGGCCGCAAAACAAGCGGCAAACGGCTTTCAGGCGCCGCCTCCGGGCGGACCCCGGAAGACCGGAATATAAAGGGAGGACGCGAAAAATGCGCACCAGAATTACCTTGTCCTGCACGGAATGCAAGCAGAGAAACTACAACACCACCAAGGAGAAAAAGAACCATCCCGAACGGATGGAGACCAAGAAGTACTGCCCCTTCTGCAAGAAGCACACGCTGCACAGAGAGAGCAAGTAATCCGGGAGTAATACCATGGCGGAAGAAAAGAAACAGGAAGCTAAGAAACAGGAGGCTCCCGTCCGGAAGACCGGCTTCTTCAAGAACGTGAAAGCGGAATTCAAGAAGATCATCTGGCCGAATAAGGAGACTGTCGTCAAGGAGACCGGCGCCGTTGTTTTCTTCGGTGTGGTCCTGGGCGTGCTGATCGCGATCATTGACGCGGTCGTCAAGTTCGGCTTAGGCCTCATTATCAAGTAGGAGAGACCGATGGCAGAAGCGTCAGCAGAAGCAAAATGGTACGTCGTCCATACCTATTCGGGCTATGAGAATAAGGTAAAGGCCGACCTCGAGATGACCATCGAGAACCGGAAGCTCCAGGATACGATCCTGGAAGTGGCCGTCCCCATGCAGGACGTGGTGGAGGTCAAGGACGGTGTCAAGAAGGTCACCCAGAAGAAAATGTTTCCCAGCTACGTCATCATTCACATGGTGATGAACGACGACACCTGGTACGTCGTGCGGAACACCCGCGGCGTGACCGGCTTCGTCGGACCGGGAAGCAAGCCCGTCCCCCTGTCCCAGGAGGAGGTGGACCGGATGGGTATCCACAACGAGAACCTTGTGATCGATTTCAAGGTCGGGGATACCGTCACCGTCATCTCCGGTGTCTGGGAAGGCACCGCGGGCGTCATCAAAACGATCAACGAAGGCAAACAGAGCGTTACCATTCACGTTGATATGTTCGGCCGTCCCACGCCGGTGGAACTGGCATTCACCGAGGTGAAGCGGCTGTAAGCACAGTGGAAGAGGACCTTCTCCTCACACCACGACCCCGGAGAGATCCGGAATACATTCAGGAGGAAACCCAAAATGGCAAAGAAAATCACAGCTTTTGTCAAGCTGCAGATCCCGGCCGGCAAGGCTACGCCGGCTCCGCCCGTCGGACCTGCTTTAGGTCAGCACGGTGTGAACATCGTCGGATTCACCAAGGAATTCAATGCCCGCACGGCGAATATGGGCGACACCATCATCCCCGTCGTCATCACCGTTTACGCGGACAGAACCTTCTCCTTCGTGACCAAGACCCCGCCCGCCCCCGTTCTGCTGAAGAAGGCCGCCGGCATCAAGTCCGGTTCCGGCGCTCCCAACAAGAACAAAGTCGCTACCATCAAGATGGCTGACGCCCGCGCGATCGCGGAGCAGAAGATGCCCGACTTAAACGCCGCCAGCATCGAAGCCGCCACCAGCATGATCTGCGGTACCGCCCGCAGCATGGGTATCGTAGTGGAAGAGTAAGGAGGCAGCACGATGTTCAGAGGAAAGAAATACAAAGAAGCCGTTAAGAGCTACGACCGTTTCCAGCTTTTCGACGCTGACGCCGCTATCGCCCAGGTCAAGAAGATGGCGGCCGCCAAGTTCGATGAGACCGTTGAGGTCCACCTGCGCACCGGCTGCGACGGCCGTCATGCCGATCAGCAGATCCGCGGCGCCGTCGTTCTGCCTCACGGCACCGGCAAGACCGTCCGCGTGTTAGTGTTCGCGAGAGGCTTAAAGGCCGATGAAGCCCGTGCCGCCGGCGCGGATTTCGTAGGCGCGGAAGAGCTGATCCCGAAGATCCAGAACGAAGGCTGGCTGGATTTCGACGTCTGCGTTGCGACCCCCGATATGATGGGCGTCGTCGGCCGTCTGGGCCGTATCCTGGGCCCGAAGGGCTTAATGCCCAACCCGAAGGCCGGCACCGTGACCATGGACGTGACCAAGGCTCTGGCCGATATCAAAGCCGGTAAGATCGAGTACCGTCTGGATAAGGCCAACATCATCCACGTGCCGATCGGCAAGGTCTCCTTCACCGAAGAGGCTCTGCTGGAGAACTTCAACACCGTCGTCGGCGCGATCGTCAAGGCCCGCCCCGCCGCTGTGAAGGGTGCGTTCTTAAAGAGCGTGACCGTGGCTTCCACCATGGGCCCCGGCGTGAAGGTCAACACCATCAAGCTGCTGAACGCGTAATTGCGGAAAAGTGCTTGACAACCGCACGGAAGTGTGGTAAAAACTCAAAACGTATCACCACTGCCGCAGACAGCAGGTACGGGAAACCGTGTAAGCATCAAGCGCCTGCCGAGGAAGTAAGGATCGAAAGACTCTTTATGTCCCCCGGCACGCCCGGGGGATTTCTTATAGCAGAGGTGAAGCGATAAACCTACAAGGAGGTAGAAAGTCTATGGCAAAAGTAGAACTGAAGGCACCCATCGTTCAGGAAATTTCCGAACTGCTGGATGGCGCGACGGCTGCCGTGCTGGTGGACTACCGCGGCATCACCGTGGATAAGGACACCCAGCTCCGCAAGGAACTGCGCACGAACGACGTCACCTACCGTGTCTACAAGAACACTCTGCTGAATATCGCCATGAAGGGCACCCCCTTCGAAGCGCTGTCCGGCGACCTGAACGGTCCCACGGCCATCGCCGTCACGAAGAAGGACGCCACTGTACCTGCCCGCATCATCACCACCTTCGACAAGAAGGGCGAGATGATCCAGCTCAAAGCCGGTGTGGTAGATGGAACCTATTATGATCAGAAGGGGATCAACGCCGTGGCGCTTATTCCCGGCCGCGAAGTGCTGCTCGGCCGTCTGTTCGGCAGCATGAAGAGCCCGATCAGCAACTTTGCCCGCGTCTTAAAGCAGATCGCGGAGCAGAAAGAGGCGTAATTCGCCTGCAAACAAAATACTTTTGGAGGAAAAATTATCATGGCAAAGATTACTGCTGCTGAACTTATCGAAGCTTTAAAGGAAATGAGCGTTCTGGAACTGAACGAACTCGTAAAGGCCTGCGAAGAGGCGTTTGGCGTATCCGCCGCTGCCGGTGTTGTGGTTGCCGCTGCCGGCCCTGCCGAAGAAGTCGAAGAGAAGACCGAATTCGACGTCGAGCTGACCACCGTCGGTGAGAAGCGTATGGACGTTCTGAAGGCTCTGCGTTCCCTGACCGGTGCCGGCCTGAAGGAAGTCAAGGACATGCTGGATTCCGCTCCGAGCGTGATCAAGCCCGCCGCCACCAAGGAAGAGGCCGAGCACTTCAAGGCCGAACTGGAAAAGGTCGGCGCGAAGGTCACCTTAAAGTAATTCTGTTCGGAAACAAAAGCCGGAAAGCCCCCGAGCCCTGCTCAGGGGCTTTTTCTTTGTGTGTCGGGACCGTCTCAGGGGCCTTCTTCGTATAGGGGAGTTTCCGTTTCCGGCGCCTGTGCGGCGCCTTCCCGAGCCGCCGCGTTCTCCTTCGCCTCCGCTTCAAGGAGGACCGCGCTGAAGCCGCGCAGCGCGTCGAAAGGTGCGAAGATCTTCGCGCGCTTCCCGGTATCCATAACGGGATGACGGATCCGGAACGGATCCGTTTTTTCATGCCGCGGGCGTCCTTTCAGCAGGACGTCCCGGTATTTGAAGTCCTCCGGCAGGGGGACGTTTCCGATGTCGGCCATGATAAGGCCCTCCTTTCCTTCGCTTCGGGCGCCCTAGGCCCGATGGCCGCCGATCTGGCGGTTTCGCTCCAGCGCGGTGGCGCCCTCCAGCAGGTCGCAGCCCTTAAAGACGGCGTTCGCCCCGTAGCGGCTGCGCACGTCCCCCATCGCCGCCTGGATCTGCCGTTCCTTCGCCAGTTCCCCGTAATCCAGAAAGAGATTGAGCTGCACGGCGCCGCCGTCGGCCTCCGTGTCTCCCGCGCAGATGCCGAGCCGCCGGAAGAGGAGCCGGTGATCCGTCCCCTTGTCGAAGGAGGCCAGCAGCGCCTCGCTGATCAGGGCGAAGGAATTGGTCTTTTCCCGCGTGCGGACGGTCCCGTGCGCCGGTTTCGGGTGCATCCGCCCGTAAAAATCCGGCAGGACGGGCCCGCCGTACGAAGGACATGCCTCCAGGCTCTTGTGGTCGTAGGAGACCCACCAGCTGAACAGGCCGGACATCAGCCCTTTTCGGAAAAGGTCCGCGCAGAGGCCGTCGATCATCTCGCGGAGGATCAGCCGCGCCTCCCCGTAGCGGTAGGGTCTCGGCAGTACCTGCCCGGACGAGAGGCTGTGCCTGTCGCTGCGGTAGTTCTTGATGTCCGGCATCGTGACCGGCTCGACGCCCCAGGCGTGGTCGATCAGGATCTCGCCGTCGATCCCGAAGGTCTTATAGAAGAACTCCTCGTCCCAGAGGCTGCGGCGGGCGACCTCGCCCATCGTCTGCATGTGCGCGTTCATCAGGCGCCGGGCCGTGCCCGGCCCGATCTGCCAGAAATCCGTCAGCGGCTTATGGTCCCAGAGCAGATATTTGTAGGATTCTTCGTTCAGTTCGGCGATGCGGACGCCGTCCCGGTCGGCGGGACGCTTCTTGGCGACGATATCCATGGCTATCTTGGCTAAATACAGATTGGTGCCGATCCCCACGGTCGCGGTGATGCCGGTGGTCTTTAAGACGTCCCGGATCATGGTCATGGCAAGCAGATGCGCGGGATGGACGCCTTTCTGGGCGGCTTCCTCCCGGTAGAAGTGAAGATAGGGCGTGCAGTCGATGAAGCACTCGTCGATGGAATAGATGTGGACGTCCTGCGGCGAAACGTAGCGAAGATAGACGGAATAGATCAGGGCGGAGACGCGCTCGTATTCCGCCATGCGCGGGACGGCCACGATGTATTTCACCTTCGTGCGGTACGCCGCTTCATATTGCCGGATGGCCCGCTTTGCCTCGAAGAGGCGCGGCCGGGCCGGCACGCCGATGGCTTTTAAGGGCGGCGAGACCGCCAGGCAGATGGTCTGATCCGAGCGGGTCTCGTCCGCGACCAGCAGATTTGTCTGCAGGGGGTCCAGCCCCCGGTGGACGCATTCCACGGAGGCGTAAAAGGATTTAAGATCGATGCAGATGTAGAATCTTTCCATGCTTTCATCATCATAACCCCCGTCTGATGCTCCCTTATTTATTTATCCGTTCACGCCGAAACTTCGGCGGATCTCTCGAAATTCATTTCCGTCAGGGCCGCCGCAAGCAGCGCCTCCGGATCCCCGTCCGGGCGGATCCACTCCCCGATCAAATGCTCCGGCAGGATAAGAGGCATCCGGTCGTGGATAAAACGGATATCCGCCGACGCCTCCCGGGTCAGGATCACGAACACGGGCAGGCCGTCCTCGATCCGGTACAGGCCGCCCAGCCAGGTCATCTGAGAGCCCTTCGGCTGGATCATGTAGCGGGCGCCCGTCTTTTTCCGGCCGGCGCCGTCGGTCAGATGCTCCCACTCGAAGTACCACGAGGCCGGTACGATGCAGCGCTGCCCGGCCCAGGCCTTCCGGAAGGTGGGGCGCGTCGCGGCGCTTTCCGCCCGCGCGTTCATCAGCAGCGTCTTTTCGCGGAAGCCCCAGCGCATGGGATAGACGGCGCGCTGGCCTCTGCGGTCCGGTGCGATCACCGGCACCACGTCGGCGGGGCGGATCTCCCCGCTGCATTTGATCCCCACGGTCTTCTGCCATTTTTCAACGAGAGGAGAGCGGTTCATCTCCTCCACGATCGCCCGGATCTCCGGGGATTCCTCGGTCCAGTAGCGGCAGCACATTACGCATCCTCCGTTCCGGCCGGATAGTTTGCCGGTTCTTCCTCCGGCACGACGTCCTCCGGCTTCAGTACGCCCGTGACCCGTCCGATCAGGAATACGTCGGTACCTTCCCCGAAGCGGAGCGGGGCGTAAGCCGGATTGAGCGAATGCAGGCCGTCCTTTTCGCAGACCTTGATGTAGGTCTCGTTGCCGGCGATGAAGGCGCCGACCTCGCCGTACTTGAGCGCCGGCGCGTCCGGAATGCGGGAGACCAGGACCAGGTCGCCGCTGTGATAGCGCGGCTCCATGCTGTCCCCGTTGACGCGGAAGACGCAGTCGGCGCGCGCGGTCTGCCGGGAGTCGTAAACCCGGATAGGCGTTCCTTTGCCGTCAAATTCCGTGGGATCGCCGGGACCGGCGGAAAGCGGCCGCCCGTAGAAGGTGAGCCGCCGGACGGGCCGCCGCGCGGCTTCGTTCTGGGTCTGCCGGAGCGTTTCCGCCAGCTGCCGGACCGCCAGCCGGTGGCCGGGCGTAAGAGCGCGGCAGCAGCCGATCAGCTGCCGTTCCTCCTCCGTAAAATCGTCGGGCGCCGGCAGGGCAAAGAGCTCGTACAGATCGGCGTCCAGCGCCCTGCTGAGAGCCGGCAGGAGATTCAGATCCGGCCGCCCGCGGCCGTTTTCCCAGTTGCTGACCGCGTTGGCCGATACGCCGATCCGCGCGGCGAGCTCCTTCTGCTCCATCCCGCGCTGTTCCCGGAAATAGCGGATGCGTCCGCAGAGGACGGGCAGGCCGCTGTCCGAAAAGACCGCTTCGTTTATTTTCCGCCGTGGCATAAGAAGTCCTTCCTTCCGCGTTCCGGCCGGCGAAGACCCCGCGCCCGCCGCCGGAACCGCTTACGGAACGAGTATAACACATAAATATAAGGATGTAAAGCGAAATAAAAAGAAAAGAAGCGTATTTATATAGGATAAAGGCACGCGCGGCCTTACGTCCGGATGGCCTTGGTCTCCCATTTGTTGCTCCGGTAGCGGATATAGAAGAAGAAGGAGCGGACGATCCAGTCCAGCACGGAGTGCGCCAGCCAGACGCCGATAACGCCCCAGCCGAGCGTGATGCCAAAGATATAGGCGAAGAGCACGCGGACGGCCCACATGGAGATCATGCTGAACAGCATCGTGTAGCGGGCGTCGCCGGTCGCGCGCAGGAAGGCGGGAAAACAGAAGGCCGGTTCCCAGACGACCATGGAAGCCACGCCGTGAATGATCGTGAGGATCGTGGCAAGCCGGACCGTTTCGTCCGCGACGTTCGGCGAGGAGGCGTAGATCTTCATGATCAGCGGCAGCAGCGCCAGCTCGAGCGCGTTGGTGATGCCCATGCAGAGGTAGGTGATCTTCAGGAACTTCTTCATGTAGTAGCGGGCATCGTCGAAGGCGCCGGCGCCGACGCACTGGCTGATGACCGTCACCAGCGCCAGATTGATGGCCGTTCCGGTGAAATGGTGGAAGCCGCCCAGGGTGTTGGCGATCCCGTTGGCGGCCTGCGAGACCGTGCCGAGGCTGGAGATCAGGCTGGCCAGCACGAGGCGCCCCAGGTGGAACATGCCGTTCTCGGCGCTGCTCGGCACGCCGATATACAGGATGTTGTGCATCATCTGTCCGTTATAGCGGAAGCGGAAGATGCTGCGCAGGCTCAAGGTCAGGTCGGGCTTTGCCAGCAGCAGCAGGATGACGGCGGCCGCCACCGTACGCGACACCAGCGTCGGGATCGCGACGCCGGCGACGTCCATATGGAAGCCGAAGATGAGGACGGCGTTGCCGGTCACGTTGATGATGTTCATCAGGACGGAGACCCTGAAGGTGACCCGGGACTTGCTCATGGCCCTAAAGACGGCGGTGCCGCCGTTGTACAGGGCGATGGAGGGGATCGAGGCCATGACGATGAGATAGTAGGTTCGGGTCGCCTGGATGACCTCGGGATCCGGATTGCGGTTGATCAGGGAAAGGACGCCGTCGCTGAAGAGGTAGAGAACGGCCGTGATGGTCAGGGAAACGCCCAGCAGCAGCAGGAACATATGATGCGTGGAGCGCCGGGCATCCTCCGTCATCTTTTTGCCCAGATACTGCCCCGCGACCGCCGCGCCGCCGGCCGCCATGCCGGCGAAGATCTGGATCATCAGGTTGCTGAGCTGGTCCACGAGATTGACGGCGGAAATCGAGGCCTGCCCGACCCGCGAGACCATCAGCGAGTCGGCCAGACCGACGGTGATCGTCAGCAGCTGCTCGAGCATCAGGGGAATGATCAGCGCTTTGAGCATCTGCCGGGTAAAGACGATCCGGCGGTTTTCACTTTTTTCCGTGTCCAAAGAACGCATC
>JAEEUR010000065.1 GCA_016290595.1 Lachnospiraceae bacterium
CGAAGGCAATGATTAGTGATGATCGGAATGAGTTTGGCTTCCGCGAGGATACGGACAGGTAGGTGATGTAGATTGATTTGATAGGGACAGCTAACATGACAAAGGACCCCCATGAGTTGCAAGCGAACCCCGTTAGAACTTTTGGGCGAGGGATTTCACGGCTTCTCGCTCTCAAAGGCTTTGAATAGCCGGAAGTTTGGCGCCGATTTTGCGCCTATTTGAAAAGTGGGCGAGGGATTATTTGCCGATGAAATGTAAAAATCCGTTGGTATACCAACGGATTATTATAGTGCGGGTGGCCGGACTCGAACCGGCACGCCTGTGAGGGCGAGGGATTTTAAGTCCCTTGCGTCTACCTGTTCCGCCACACCCGCGGAAAAAGAAAAACGACCCAGATCGGACTCGAACCGACGACCTCCGCCGTGACAGGGCGGCGCTCTAACCAACTGAGCCACTGGGCCTTGCTTTTTCAAGCCTCCTTACTATATAACCTTTTTCGCGCTTCGTCAAGCGCTTTTGAAAAGTTTTTTGCCTGCAGGGAATAAAAACGAAAGAGGGCCGGCCGATAGAGAGTCGCATCCCATAAAAACGACCGTCCGGCGCAGGACCGAACGGTCGTTTCATCAGTATGGACCCTCAGGGATTCGAACCCGGGACCGATCGGTTATGAGCCGACTGCTCTGACCAGCTGAGCTAAGGGTCCGTGCGAGCGGTATTTTAGCAGAGGACGGCTGACGATGTCAAGCCCCGCTCAGTCCTTCTCAGTCCTGCGATTAAGCCTGCGGCTGCAGCAGTTCGATGGCGCGCCGTGCGTAGACCGTCTGGGCGTGCTCCTCGTAGTAAGCCTTGGTCGCGGAAGTCGAGGGGATCGGCCGCCCGTACTCCGAAAGCAGCAGACAGACCTTCCGGAAATCGTCCAGATATTTCGGCGAAGAGGAGATGACCAGATAATACTGCGAAAACTCCGGCATCAGATATAAGCTGGAGACGATCCCCTTCGGCGTGCTCTTTAAGCGGGGCGGCAGCTTGACGCCTTCCTTCTGGCTGAAGGTGAAGACGGCCACCGGCTGCTGCTGACGGATCCTGGCCTGCTTTTCCTCTTCCTGGATATCGTTGGCCAGACGCTGCAGCGCCTGCAGAGGCCAGTCGCGTCCCTGCGGGCGGAACTGCGGCGGGACTTCGTCGGGAGAGTTGAATTTCGTGATCGTAAAGACCAGATTCCCCTCCGAATTCCGGACGGCTTCCACCATGACCGGGTATTCGTTGGGCTCGAAGCCTAGCTCATCCGCCGAACGCTCCAGCATCTCCCGGACGAGTCGGCGGGCCTCGTTCGAGTCGGAACTGATCTTCTTTAAGGTCAGATGGCGCTGCAGCAGCTCACCCAGCGTCATGGTGCAGCGAAACTGATTGTCATTGATTCTTTCTATCTTCATGGCCTGCTTCCTTTCCGGAAATTGCTTTCCTGTTTTTCTGTGAGAGCGGTTATACGGTTTATTCTACGTATTATACTACTCGTTTGTGTAATTGTCAAAATATCCCTGGATCAGGACCACGGGCGTACCCTTGTCGCCGGAGCCGCTGGTCAGATCGCACAGAGAGCCGATCAGATCGGTCAGCTGGCGGGGCGTCGTGCCCTCGGAGGCCATCTTTCCGACAAGGTCCTTGTCTTTTTTGCGGATGCTTTCGCTGATGGCTTCCTTTAAGGCTTCGCCGGAGAGCTCGGCGAAATCGTTGTCGGCCAGATATTTCAGCTTCAGCTCGCTGGGCGTCCCCTTCAGGCCTTCGGTGTGGAAGGGAGAGACCAGCGGATCGGCAAGCTCCCAGATCTTGCCCTGCGGATCCTTGAAGGCGCCGTCGCCGTAGACCATGACTTCCACGTGCTTTCCGGTCTCTTTCAGGATGCGGGCCTGGATCTCCTCGACCAGCCCCTGCGCGTCGCGGGGGAAGAGCTTGACGGAATCCTCGGTCGCCTTGTTGGAGCCCAGGAGGCCGTAATCCGCGTTGTAGCCGCTGCCGTTTACGGGCGCGTTCATGATGCCGTCCAGGCTGCAGACCACCTTTGCACCGGCTTTCTCCAGAAGGCGCTTCGTGCGCTTCCGGCTGTGGATATCGCAGTTGATGACGTGGTCCGCGTACGGCAGGATCTGCTCCGGATGGTTGCCGAAGAGGATCTCGGCTTCAGCGCCGCAGGACTCGATCAGGCCGCGGTAGTAGGCCACGTAGTCCATGCCGGTGAAGGGATGGCGCGGCGCGCCGAACTTCTTGTGGAACTGCGCTTCCGTTAAGACGTCGGAGTAAGGGTTGACGTCGGACTCATCCAGCGCGTCCAGACTCAGGAGCTCGTTGCCGACCTCGTCGGAGGGGTAGCTTAAGAGCAGAACGACCTTCTTCGCACCCAGGGCGATGCCGCGCAGGCAGATCGCAAAGCGGTTGCGGGAGAGGATCGGGAAGATGACGCCGACGGTGCCGCCGCCGAGCTTGGCTTTGACGTCGGCAGCGATATCGTTTACGCTGCAGTAATTGCCCTGTGCCCGGGCCACGACGGATTCGGTGACGGCGATGACGTCGCGGTTCCGAAGGGCGAAGCCCTCATCTCTGGCGGCTCCCAGGACGCTTTCCGTAACGATGGCGGCCAGATCGTCGCCCTGACGGATGATGGGGCAGCGGATGCCCCGGGAGATGGTTCCGGTTCTGCGCGTATAACTCATAGAATACCTCCTAAGGTGCAGGATCCAAGTCCAAACAAAATTGTATTATAGTGCTTTCCCGCGGATTGCGCAAGAAAAATACGTGCCGCAAAGCGTGAAATTTTTGCGAAAAAAACGAAAAAAACAGTTGACAAAGAGGGACACCTTCGCTACAATAGCAAAGCACGATTTTTTGGCACCCACCGCGCCTGTCGTGAATTTTGGAATAAGGAGGTCAGGTCATATGTCTATTTGTCCCAAGAATAAGTCCTCTAAGGCAAGAAGAGACAGCCGCAGAGCAAATTGGAAGATGAGCAATCCTACGTTGGTCAAGTGCAGCAAGTGCGGCGCGCTGATGGTACCTCACCAGGTTTGCAAGGCTTGCGGCTCCTATAACAAAAAGCAGATCGTCAAAGTGGAAGAGTGATCGCTGCGAAGATCCTCTTGGAACAGACCGCCCTACGGGCGGTCTGTTTGCGTATTACGGAATTTCATTGATATCTTTTGGATTTCAGTTCCCCTCGCTCCGAATCGTTGCAAAACAGCCTTAAATCAGCCCCGAAACACCCCTGTTTGCGGCGAAACGTTTCCCCGGAAAGCTACCATTTTCCGGGGAAGCGTGCTATCATTTTTTCAGGTCCCGCAGGAACGGGACGGACGAAGCGGGGGATTTGCTCATGCGGAAACCGGAGATATGTCACAGTCAAAATACGGCCTTTCTGGATGCGCTGGAGTCCTGCCTTGCTACCGGCCTGACCGTCGTCGTGGACGGCATTCCTCAGACAAAGGAAAGCCTGGAAAACGCGCTGGCGGATCAGGACGGAGAGGGCTGGGTCGGAACCGTTCTGCTGAATGACAAGGGAGATATGAAAGGTCTTTCTTTTTCCAAGCCCGATCTCACCTGAAAATGCCATACCCTTCTGCAAGAATCAAACATCTCAGAGTCTGGAGCTGATCAATCAATTCTCAATTGCCTTTCATTACGCCGCCGAACTTTACACGCCGGAAAAGCTATGATATAATCTTTTTCCGGAAAGTAAGGAGGTTGTCCCATGGCATCAAGCAGAAAAAAAGCGAAAAACACCCTGCCTGTCGTGATCGTTCTTGTCGTTGTGGCCGCATTGCTTCTGATCGCTGTCCTTACCGAAAACAGACCCAGCAGCCGGAAGATAGATCTGGAAGAGTTCTTTAACTCACGGAACGGGTCGGTGGCAGTCGTTCGGGATAACGTACTAACCCACGAAGATTTTTGGATTGAGGGCGACGCGGTTTACACTTCTGTCAGCTATCTGCAGGAAAAACTGAATAAGCGCTTTTACTTCGATCAGGCGGAGACGCTTCTGCTTTACACGAAGCCGGAGGGGACGGCCGAAGCCGATATGTCGACGCTGTTCGGCGGCAGATCCGTACTGCTGCAGCGGGACGGGAAAATCTACGTCCTTCTGGATTACGTCAGTCAGTTCATGGCCATGGACTGGACTCTTTACAAACAGCCCCAGCACCTTGTCTTAAAAACGACCTACGGGGAAGAAGGAGAGATCCTGGTCAAGGAACGGGCGACGGTCCGGACCGAGGCCTCGGTGTCCAGCCCTATTCTGGCGGTGCTGGAGATCGGCGAACGGGTCCATTATCTGGAAGAGCAGGCCGAATGGAACTATATCTGCACGGCGGATGGGATTCCCGGCTACGTTTCCAAGAAAGAGGTCTCGGATCCGAACATCGTAACGACGCGGTCCGATTTTATGGAGCCGGTCTATAAGACCAATCAGTTAGGCACGACGGTCAGCATCATCTGGCAGCAGGTCGGGTACCGTTCGGACAACGACCGGCTGGAGGAACTGCTGGCGGACGCTAAGGGCATCAACGTGATCTCGCCGACCTGGCTGTTCTTAAGCGGTTCGGACGGGAAGATCGTTTCGATGGCGGACGCCTCCTACGTAGAGCGGGCGCACGCGATGGGCCTGAAGGTCTGGGTGCTGCTGAACAACATGAACTACGAGATCTACCAGGACGAGCTCTGCTCCAACTTCGACGTGACCACCAACCGCCGGCATCTGATCTCCGGTATTATGGACACGCTGCAGGCCTGCGGAGCAGACGGTATCAATATCGATATCGAAAGTCTGCCGGCGGCGGGCGGACGCGGTTTCCTCCAGTTCATCCGGGAGCTTTCCGTTGCCTGTCACCAGCTGGGGCTGACCCTCTCGGTGGATAACTACGTACCTTCGCCGTGGACGCAGTACTACAACCGGACCGAGCAGGCGGTGTTCGCGGATTACGTGGTCGTGATGGGCTACGACGAGCACTATGCCGGCTCCGATGCGGGCTCCACGGCTTCCCTGCCGTTCGTGGTGCAGGGCGTCGAGGACACGCTGGAGCAGGTCCCGGCCCGGCAGATCATCTGGGGCGTTCCGCTGTTCACCAGGCTGTGGAAAGGCAGCGGCGAGAACTTGTCCAGCGTCTCGCTCCGGATGGGAGAGATCCCTTCCTACATCGAAAAGTATCAGCTGGATCCCGTCTGGAATCTGGACCTTGGGCAGTACTATGCCGAATTTAAGATCGACGGAGATGCCGTCCGGATCTGGATCGAGGACGTGGAATCCATGGCGCTTCGGCTGGATACCATCACGCCTTACGGATTGGCTGGCATTGCCGCCTGGCGTCTGGGCATGGAAAGCCGCGAAGTATGGGCGGTATTTGAAGAATACGTAAACAACAATCAGATCCAGTGAGGCAGAGGACGCCGATCGTATTTACGGGGGGAGAGCGTCTTCGAAAGGACAAACGGACCGGAGGAACGGACGAAAGCCGTTCCTCTTTTTATGAAGCCGGTTGCATTTTGCCGGGGAAACAGTTACAATAATCAAGAGGGAAGATCGGGAGGTAGCGCCTTCGCATGTTTCGTTTTTTCAAGATCCCGGCTCTCCTTTCGGGAGAGAAGGCCGTCGGTGAACTGCCGTCGGAAAAGGAGTTATACGGTACTTTTCTGAAGCTTGCTTGGCCTTCGGTGATCGAAGCGGTCCTGATAGGCCTGGTCGGTCTGGTCGATTCCCTGATGGTAGCTACGCTGGGCGATAAGGCCATTGCCGCCGTCGGCATCACGCAGCAGCCGAAGCTGATCATGATGTGCTTCGTGTTTGCGGTCAACGTCGGCATCACGGCGGTCGTTGCCAGGCGGAAGGGAGAAGAGAAACGGGAAGAAGCCAATCATGCCATGCGCAACGGCGTGATGATCGCGGCCTGTATCATCCTGGTCACCTCGACGATCGGCTTCCTCTGTGCGGAACCGTTTCTGCGTTTTGCCGGCGCCAACGACGACTATATTGCGGATTCGGTGGCCTATTTCCGGATCATCGCCTTTTCGATCATCTTTCAGTGCCTTAACGGATCGATCAATGCGGCGCAGAAAGGGAGCGGCAACACCCGGATCTCCATGACCAGCAACCTGATCGGGAACCTGGTCAACATCCTGTTCAACTACCTGCTGATCAACGGGATCTGGATCTTTCCGAGGCTCGAGATCCGCGGCGCGGCGATCGCGACGGCGATGGGTTCCATAGTGGCTTTCTGCGTATCGTCGGCAAGGCTGCTGAACCCGAAAAACTATATCAGCATTTTCTGCAAGGCTCCCTGGCGGCCGTCCGCCAAGGTCATGGGGCCGATCATTAAGGTGGGGTCCAATGCCCTGATCGAGCAGCTCTGCGCCCGATTCGGCTTCTTCGTCTTTAACCGGATCGTGGCGGACTTAAGCACGGTCGCCTACGCGACGCATATCGCCTGCGCGAACTTCCTGTCGCTTTCTTATTTCATCGGCGACGGTTTCCAGGTGGCGTCCACCGCGCTGGCAGGGCAGAGCTTAGGCGCCAGACGGCCGGATAAGGCGGTGATCTACTGCAATATCGGGCAGCGCGTGGTCTTCTTCGCCGTGCTGATCTTCAGTACCCTGATCATCACGTTCCGGCGTGAGATCATGATGCTGTATTCCAAGACGCCGGAGGTCATTGAGAGCGGCAGCTACCTGATGCTGTTTCTGGCCGTCATAACCTATATCCAGACGGCGCAGGTCATCTTTACGGGCTGTCTGCGCGGAGCCGGCGATACTCGCTTCGTCGCCGTCACCGCTATGGTCAGCATCGGTTTTGTCAGGCCTTTCTTTGGCTGGCTGCTGACCACGGCTTTCGGTCTTGGCCTGTACGGGGCCTGGACGGCGGTCTTTCTGGATCAGCTGTGCCGCCTGACTATGAATTATTCCCGGATCCGGACCAAAAAGTGGCTGCGGATCAAATTATAAACAGTATAGAAAAGAATGCGGCATGAGCCGCGGAAAGAGGAGAATATGAACGCACAGGAAAGGTATTTGAGCTGGCTGGCCGATCCGGTCATCGACGAGGAGACCAAGGAAGAGCTGCGGGGCATTGCAGGAGACGAAGCCGCGATCCGTGAACGCTTTGAGGGCGATCTGGAATTCGGCACCGGCGGTATGCGGGGCATCATGGGCGCCGGCACACGCCGCATGAACAAGTACACGGTCCGCAAAGCCACGCAGGGCCTGGCCAATTATATTATCAAGAAAGGCGCGCAGGCCAGAGGCGTCGCCCTTTCCTTCGACTCCCGGAACCACTCCGAGGACTTCGCGCGCGAGACTGCGCTGACGCTCTGCGCGAACGGCATTCCGATCTATATCTTCCCGATCCTGCATCCCACGCCCATGCTGAGCTTTGCGGTGCGTGATCTGGGCTGCGTGGCCGGCGTCAATATCACCGCGAGCCACAACCCGCCCGAGTACAACGGCTACAAGGCCTACTGGGACGACGGCGCGCAGGTCACGATCCCGGACGATGAGAACATCATCGAAGAGGTGAACGCGATCAAGAGCTTTGCCGATATCAATACCATGAGCATCGAGGACGCCATGGCGGAGGGCCTGTATCATATCATCGGCTCCGATCTGGACGACCGCTACTATGCGGAATTAAAGAAGCTGATCCGCCGGCCGGAAGCGATCGAAGCGGAGAAGGACAACGTGAAGCTCGTTTATACGCCGCTGCACGGTACCGGCCTGATCCCTGCCAGACGGATCCTGAAGGAACTCGGTTTCACCAACGTCTTCGTGGTGGAAGAGCAGGCGAAGCCCGACGGGAACTTCCCGACGGTCGGCTATCCGAACCCCGAGGATCCCAAGGCTTTCAAGCTGGCGCTGGAACTGGCGAAGAAGGTGGATGCGGATATTATTATCGCGAATGACCCGGATGCGGACCGTCTGGGTGTGTTCTTAAAGAACGGCAGCGAATACATGCGCCTGACCGGCAACATGACCGGCACGCTTCTGGCGGATTACGAGCTGGGCGGCGTAAAGGCGACGCGCGGCCTGACTGACCACAGCATTTTCGTCAGCACCATCGTGACCTCCAATATGGCCGGCGCGGTGGCCCGCAAGTACGGCGTGCGCTTCTATGAGACCCTGACCGGCTTCAAGTACATCTGCGGCAAGCTGCGTGAGCTGGAGCAGACCGAACCGGGCGTGGACTACATCTACGGCTTTGAGGAAAGCTTCGGCTCCTCCTTCGGACCGTACTGCCGCGACAAGGACGGCATCGCCGCCGTGATGGCGCTGTGCGAGGCGGTCTGCTACTACAAGACCCTCGGCAAGTCCCTTTGGGATGCCCTGCAGGATCTTTACAAAGAAGTCGGCTATTACAAGGATATCAACATCTCCAAGAACTTCCCCGGCCTGGAAGGCAAGGCGAAGATGGCGGCCATCATGGACAGCCTGCGCTACAATCCGCCGAAGGAGCTGGGCGGCCTGCCCGTCATGGCGATGCGCGACTACAAGCTGAAGATCACGAAGGATTTCGCGACCGGCAAGGAAGGCGTGACCGATCTGCCGGAGTCCAACGTGCTGTACTTCGAGCTGACCGACGACGCCTGGGTCTGCGTACGTCCTTCCGGCACCGAGCCGAAGGTGAAGCTGTACTGCGGCGTGCGCGGCGACAGCAATGAAGAAGCGGCGGCCAAGGAAGGCGTCATGGTCGAAAAGCTGAACGCCCTGATGGATTCGTTCTAAGGAACTGAAAGTCCATAAAGGAGCACTGCCGTACCGGGAGGAATGATTCCTTCCGGTACGGCTTATTCATACCGACGGTAGAAAAAATAATATCCTGTCAGTATCGCCAGTATCTTTCTTTTAGCCCTTGTTTCTGCCATAATAGGGGCAGAAAGCATTCATATCAGCCTTAAAAGCATATGTGGAAAGGAGTTTAGTTGCTTTATGATTCAGTTTCGTAACGGCTTTTACGCCGATATAAGAACCGAAGAGCGGTTCCGCACCGTCATTTCCTACAAGGCGGGGATCCTCGAGGAGATGAAAAACCCCGTGGAGCGGCAGGCTTTTCTTCGCGTTTATGACGGCAGACTCTGGTATTACGCGTCCGTGACGGACGTCGATCATCTGCAGAAGACGCTGGACGGCCTGTATGCTGCCGCGGCCGAGAACCCGCACATCCCGGAGGATCCGGTGGTAAAACGCTTCGAGAAGAACGTCGATACCGTGATCAGCTTCGGGGACTGCTCCGTCCGGGATATCCCGCTGAAGGAAAAGCAGGAGCTGCTGCTTTCGTATCTGCCGCTGCTTTCCGAGGAGCCTTCCGTCACCATGGCGCAGGGCGCTTACCTCGACCGCAGCAGCCGCTTCCATTTCGAGTCCAGCCTCGGCGCAGACATCACTTACGATTATCAGACCTGCGGGCTGGTATTCGGCTTCAATATGGCGGAAGGCGAGAAGAAATTCCCCGGTAACTGGCAGAAGGGCTTCACGCGCTTTGATGAAATGCGGAGCCTGGAAAAGGAGATCCGGGAGGCGGTGAAGGAACAGGCGTATTTCCTGCGCAATTCGATCCCCGCGGAGTCCGGAAAGTTCCCGGTGGTGCTTTCTCCCCAGGCGGCGGGCGTATTCGCACACGAATCCTTCGGCCACAAGTCCGAGTCCGATTTCATGCTCTCCGACGAATCCATGAAGGAAGAGTGGCAGCTGGGCAAGACCGTCGGCTCGCCGATCCTTTCCATCGCCGAATACGGCGGCGTTCCCGGCTGCGGCTTCGTCCCGTATGACGACGAAGGCACGAAGGCCCGGAAGAACTATCTGATCAAAAACGGCGTGCTGGCCGGCCGCCTGCACAACGCGCAGACCGCAGCGGCGCTGGACGAAGGCCTGACCGGCAACGCCCGCGCCATCGACTGCACCTTCGAGCCCATCGTCCGCATGACGACCACCTACATCGAAGGCGGAGACCTGGACTTCGATGAGCTGATCGCGCCGATCAAGAAGGGCTATTTCATCAAGTCGATCAATCACGGAAGCGGTATGAGCACCTTTACCATCGCGCCGAGCGTGTCCTATGAGATCGTTGACGGCAAACTGGGCCGTCCGGTTCAGATCAGCGTGCTGACGGGCAACGTGTTCGAAACGCTCGGCCTGATCGACGGACTGACCAAAGACGTGGAGTTGCTGTCTTTCGTATCGGGCGGCTGCGGGAAAATGGAGCAGATGAATCTGCCCGTCGGCTTCGGGGGCCCGTACGTGCGGGTCTCGTCCATGAACGTACAGTGAGGTGAGCAGGATGGAAAAAGAATATATTAGAACGACGGAGCATTCCGTGACCCTTAACGTCACCGGCGGGAAGATCGACAGCTTCCGCGAACTGGAGAAAACAAACGGCACCGTCCGCGTGTATGAAAACGGCTGCATCGGCATCGCCGGCTGCCTGGGCGAGCCTAACGAGGAGGAACTGACCGCGAAAGCGGTGGAAGCGCTGGCTTTCGGGATCCCGTATCCCTGTGATCTGGGCGGCCCGCTGGAGCGGGAAGATATCCGTGACGAAGCGGAGATCATCCCTGTCCCGCAGTTTATTCCCGTTATGCAGGCTTTCCTGGACCAGCTGCAGGAACTCTGCCCGAAGTTCGCATTTTCCAACAAGATCTATCTGATGGACAGCCGGACGGAATACCGGAATTCCGCGGGGCGGCATCTTTTAAGCGCCGGACGGATGATCTCGATCGAGCTGATCGTGCAGAACCGCGGCTCCGGCAACCTTTTCGATACCGCGCTGGCCTGGGAGGGCACGCATTTTGACGCGGATACGGTGCTGGCGCTGTTCAAGAAGCAGTACGACGCGTTTTACACGCCCGTGGATCTGGAACCGGGCCGCTATCCGGTCGTGGCAGATCCTTCGAGCCTGATCGGCCGCTTCGCACACCATTTCGTAGGCGATCTGTACGCGGTGGGCGCTTCGCTCCTGAGCGGAAAGCTGGGAGAGAAGGTCTTTTCGGACAAGCTGACGGTCCGCGATGACCGCAATCCAGAAACGTCGCCGGCGACCTGTTTCTTCGATGCCGAGGGCTGCGTAGCGGAATACTACCGGCCGACGATGGTCGAAAACGGCGTGCTGAAGGGTCTGATCACAACGAAAAAGACCGCAAAGCAGTACGGCCTTTCCAATCTGGGAACGGCCTCGGCCGCCTACGACGGCGTGCCTGATCTTAACGTCAACCGCATCTGGTTTGAACCGACCGCCGGCAGCCTGAAGGAACTGGTGCCCGGAAAGGCGGTGTTTATCATCATGGCCTCCGGCGGCGACGCCACCCCCGACGGACACTTTGCCACGCCGGTGCAGATGTCCTATCTGCTGGAAGACGGCGAGATCGTCGGACGGCTGCCGGATATTTCGGTCAGCGGCGACTTCTTTGACATGTTCGGCAAGGATTATATCGGCGCCGTCAAAGACGATCCGCAGGAGGGCATCCTGCTGAGCGCCGTCATGATGGACGTTGTGAAAGGTTGAGGCCTGCCGGCTCCGGCAGACCGGAAAGTACGCTATGAGCCTCATAATCAAGAAGATGGAAACGGATGAGGAGATCCGCGGCAAAGCCTACGTACACTGGCAAGCCTGGCAGGAGACTTACCCCGGCATGATGCCGCAGGCAGTTTTGGACGCCAGAACGCTTGAGCGCTGTCTGGAACAATCTTACCGCTGGCCTGACAATCTGCTGGTGGCAAAGGACGGCGAAAAGGTGATCGGCTTTGCGGGATACGGCGAAAGCCGGGAAATTCCGGACTGCGGGGAAATCTTTGCCTTGTATCTGCTGGCGGAGTATCAGGGAAAAGGGATTGGCTCGCGTCTTTTAAAGGCCGCTCTGGAGCAGCTGGCGGAATACCCGAAAATATGTCTCTGGGTCCTGAAAGAGAACCGAAAGGCGATCCGTTTCTATGAAAAACACGGCTTTCAGCCGGACGGGATGGAAAAGTTCAGTGAGGCGGTCTCGGCTGCCGGGATCCGGATGGTCCGGAAGACGGCAATCGCTCTCCGCCCTTACCGGGACGAAGATTACGAGGCGCTCTGTGATTTCCTGATCGAATTAAACAAAGAGGACAGAAGTCACGTCAACTGGAACTGGGCCCGTCTGGAATGGATGATCGAGCATCCGGAATTTGATAAAAGCCTGAAAAGCTCCATCGGACTCTGGCAGGACGGGGGCCGGATCGTCGGCGCCGCCGTTTACGATATGTATTTCGGCGAGGCCTTCTGCGGCGCGCTGCCGGAATACGGGGATCTGTATCCCAAGATCCTGGACTATGCCTGGCGGGAACTGAGGGATGAGAACGGGCTCGGGATCGCGGTCTGTGATGAGAACGGAGCGGAAATCAACGCGCTGAAAGCCGCCGGCTTCGTCCCGACCGACCAGACGGAGACCGTCATGACGGCTGCGTTAAACCGGCCTTTTGATGCTCCGCTGCCGGA
>JAEEUR010000144.1 GCA_016290595.1 Lachnospiraceae bacterium
CCATGATCAAAAAGAATCCGGCCCGTTATCAGGCTCTGATCACCCACCGCTTCCCGCTGGAGAAAGGGCAGGAGGCCATGGAGACCCTGGCAAAGGGCGAGGCCTTCAAGATCATGATCGAGCCATGAAGATCGCGGTCCTGGCCAACAGCGGCGCGGGCGGCGGAAAAGCCGCCGACGTGCTGAAGAAGATGCGGACGGCCTGGGCGTCCCACGAGCTGCTGGGCGTTACGGGCTTCGGCGGAGAGATCCTCGGACAGGCCCTTTCCCCCGCCCGCCGCGCTTCGGGATATCTGCCGGCCTTTAAGCAGGCGGTGAAGCTGCTTCTGGCGGAAAAGCCGGACCTCTTCGTCACCGTGGGCGGCGACGGAACGGCGGCCTACGCAGCGGAGGAGCTCCTGAAGGCGAAAAGCACGGTTCCCCTCTTCGGGATCGGGACGGGCACCGCGAACGTGGGCCCCATCGTATCCGTAAGGGCGGAGGATCCGCTCCCGGATCCGGCGGACTTAAAGCCGGAACGGCTCGGCGCCGTGGAGGCGGTCACCCTTGCCGGAGAGCACATCGCCTACGGCTTCAACGATCTGGTCCTGGGCAACACCTTCCTGGGGACGGATGAAAACGGCGCGGCCGTGACCTTCGAAGCGGAGGCGCTGGCGAAAGACGGGATCCTGAAGAAGGAAAAGCCGCTTCCCCGGATCCTGAAGCCGGAAGGAGCCTTCCGCAAGAATCTGGCGAAGCTTCCGGACATGGCGTATCCCGCCGCCCAGCTGGTCGCCTCCCCCATCGAACAGGACAGCTTCTACGGGCGGGCGGTCACAGGCCTCCTGTGCTGGACGCCGGACTCCCCTTTCAAAGCGGCCCTTTTTATCAGCCCGGTCCCCGTGGTCAGCATGGAGGAATGCAGCGCCGGCTTTGACAGCTGGCTGCCGGGCGGACAGCTCCTGCTGGAGGAGGGCGACCTCTTCACGGCGGAGCACCCGGAAAACCGCGTCTGCGTCATCGCGGACGGAAACCCTTATACGATCCCGGAAAACGGTGTCGGGATCCGGTACGTATCAGCGCTCTTATCGGTACTTGCAAGGAGATAGCGTATGAAGAAAAAAGATGGGCAGGACGAAAAGCCCGCAAAAAAAGGAGTGGTCCGGCTCTTCGGGAGGGAATACAAGACGAACGAGATGATCGTCGGCATCCTGTTTATCCTCCCCACGGTCGCCTTCCTGATCTTTACCTTTATCATTCCGGTCATCGACGTGGTGGAACTGAGCTTCACCAACTTCAGCATGTCGGCCGGAACCATGAAAGGCGTCGGCCTGGGCAACTACAAGGACCTTTTGGAGGGGTTCTTTACGAAGGAATACTGGGAGGACGGCTTCGGCCAGGCCATGCGGAACACCGTTATCTACTCCCTCTTAAAGCTGACGCTGGACACGGGCCTGGCTCTGTTCTTCGCGGTCCTTCTGGACAAGAACGTTCCGCTCAAGAAGTTCCTGCGGTCCACCTTCTTCGCACCGGTCGTGGTGCCGATGGTGGCCTCGTCCCTGATCTGGATGTGGTTCTACGATCCCAACGTGGGTCCCTTAAACCAGATCCTGCAGTTCCTGGGCCTGCCGGAATCCAAGTGGCTCTATCATGAAAGCACGGCCATGCTCTCCATCCTGATCTTCTCGCTGTGGAAGGGCATCGGCTACAACATCATCCTGTTCCTGGCCGGCCTCCAGAACATTTCCGACTCCTACGTGGAGGCGGCCAAGCTGGACGGCGCCAGCGAGTGGCAGCTCTTCTGGAAGGTCAAGTTCCCGCTGCTGCGGCCCATCACGTCCTTCGTCATCATGATGGGCATCATCAATTCGTTCAAGGTCTTCGCGGAATTCAACGTCATGACGCCGGACGGCGGACCGCTCGGCTCCACGAAGCTGGTCGTCAGCTACATCTACGAGCTGGCCTTTACGAGAGGACGGATGGGCCGTGCTTCGGCGGCGGCGCTGATCCTCTTCGTCATCATCTTCGTGCTGACGCAGGTCCAGAGCATCCTCAACGCGAAGAAGACCATAGACGTGGACTAGGAGGTGCGGCATGAAAACGAAGATCAAAAATACAACGCATCTGGACAGCCACTACCTGGCTTTTGCCTTCCTGATGATCTGCGCGGTGATCATGCTCTTCCCCTTCGTATGGATGATCTTTTCATCCTTCAAGACGGCGGCGGACGTGTATTCCTACCCGCCGAAGTGGCTGCCTTCCGTCTGGAACGGGGACAACTACGTCAAGGTCTTTGAGATGATCCCCTTCCTGCGCTACTACTGGAACAGCATCTACACGACGGTGATCATGACCGGCCTGCAGATCGTGATCAGCGTGCTGGCCGGCTATGCGCTGGTGCATCTGCGCTGGCCCGGACAGGCGCTCATGGCGACCGTCATGCGCTCCAGCATGTTCGT
>JAEEUR010000066.1 GCA_016290595.1 Lachnospiraceae bacterium
ATCAAATATCAGGAAGAGATCGGCTATATGCTGGAAGACGTGCCGGCCGGCGCCTGGATCCACAATCACAACATGGGCTGCGACCGGGGCAAGGTCCGCGGCGCGAAAATATAAAGGAGGGTTCGCGGTATGAAATTCATGGGCTACCGGCGGCCGGACGGCCGCGTCGGCGTACGGAACTATCTTGCGGTCATCCCTTCCGTCTTCTGTGCCAATAAAACGGTCGAAAAGATCGCGGCGCAGATCCCGGGAGCCGTCCCGCTGCGCCATCCCGTCGGCTGCGCGCAGGTCGGCCTGGATCTGGAACTGACCGCCCGCACCTTAAAGGCCATGGCCTGCCATCCCAACGTCGGAGCGGTGCTGGTGGTGGGCCTGGGCTGCGAGCGCTTCCCGGCCCGAGAGCTGTATGAGGCGGCCATCGGAAACGGCAAGCCCGCCGAAGTGCTGGTGATCCAGGAGGAAGGCGGCACCTCGAATACGATCGAACGAGGCGTGGCGCTCGGCAGAAAGCTGATGGAAAGCGTCAACGCGCAGCGGCGCGAGCCCTGCGACGTGTCCGAACTAATCATCGCCACCAAATGCGGCGGCACGGACGCCACCAGCGGCCTGGCAGCCAATCCCGTCGTCGGCAATATGGTGGACCGCATCGTAGCCGAAGGCGGCAGCGGCATCTTAAGCGAGCTGAACGAACTCCTCGGCACCGAACGCATGCTGATGAAGCGGGCCGTCTCCCCTGAAGTCGCGGAGAAAGTCCGGGATTCGATCTACGAGATCGAGGACCTTCTGCAGCGCAGCCTTGATCCCTCCCTGGGCGGAAAGCGCAACGAGCTGATCTCCCCCGGCAACTTCGCCGGCGGCGTCAGCAGCGTGGTGGAAAAAGCGCTGGGCGGCGTGCACAAATCCGGCACCTCTCCCATCGTGGACGTGCTGCAGTACGCCACCGCGCCCGAGCCCGGCAAACGCGGCCTTTTCCTGATGGACTACGAAAGCCACGACGGCGAGGTCGTCACCGGGATGATCGGCTGCGGCGCGCAGATCGTCGCCTTCACCACCGGACGCGGCAATCCGACCGGCCATCCGCTGGCGCCGGTCATCAAGGTCACCGGCAACTACAAGACCTATGCCGGCATGAAGGAGAACTTCGATTTCGACGCCAGCCCCGTCATTTCCGAGGGACGTCCCGTGGAGGAACTGGGCGCGGATCTCTTCGACATGGTGCTGCGCGTAGCCAATTACGAGCTGACCAGCGCGGAAAAGATCGGCGGCGACGAGCTCTTCTGCATCGGGCGGCGCCACGGCTATCACAAGAAAGATCCCGCGGAGCTTCTGGCCTGTCACGAAGAATAGCACTTCATTCGTCACGCTTCGCGTGACACCTTCTCCTCAAGGGGAAGGCAAGCGAAAATTTTTCCGATCTCATAAATCGGTTTGAATGAATAAGAAGGAGAAACGAAATGGCTGACTTAAGCGAAACCTTGAAGGAACTGAACAACACCGGCGATTACACCTCGGAGTACGATCCGCAGGACATCGAGCAGAACAAATTCATGGCGATCCTGGCCTACCTGTCCTGGCTGGTCCTGATCCCGCTCTTTGCCGCGAAGGACTCGAAATTCGCGCGCTTCCACTGCAATCAGGGCCTCGTCCTCGCAATCGCGGAGATCATCGCGTGGGTCGTTTTCGGCCTGCTCTCGAAGCTCCCGCTCATCGGCTGGCTGTTTGCCATCGTGGAATGGCTCATCAGCCTTTGCTGCTTCGTGCTGCTGGTGATCGGCATCCTGAACGCCGTGAACGGCCGGGCAAAAGAACTGCCTCTGATCGGCAGCTTCCGGATCCTGTCCTGATCAGAAAAGAAAGGCTGAACAATGAAGAAAATACTGTCTGTTTTACTGGCTCTCGTGCTGCTGATGAGCCTGCCGGTCTCTGCGCTCACCTCACCCGCACCGGCAAGCCTTCCCTTTGAGCTGACCGCCCCGGGCAACGTTTCCGCCACCTGGCTGGAGGGAGGCGACTCTCCCACCACCATCGCCCTTGCCTACAGCTTAAACAACGAAATGACCGCGTTCTTCAGAGCGCGGGAAGAAGCGAGCGTCAACGGCAAGCTAGAAGAATTCATGAAACCGTACGGCATCGGCGACATCGGTATAACCACGCAGGTCGACTGGGCCGTCGACGACGTGGACGATCCCGTTTCCGGCTGGCATTATACGGAATACTGGGACGCCAACGACCTCTACAGTCTGGGCTACGACGACGAGGGCCGCTGCCGCGTCGGCGAATGGGACGGCGTGGATCTCTGGGTCGGCAACTGGACCGAAACCGTGAACAATCACTGGGTCCTGCGCGGCGTGAATGAGGATTCCGTAAACGGCAATCCCGAAGAGGGCCGCCCGGGTCTGAAGGACCAGATGCATCCGGACCAGTACAGCTGGAACGGGGAAGACCTCCGGATCGATTTCACGCAGCACACCGTCTATCTGCGCATGCGCTTCCTCGTCACGACGAGCAAAGAAACGGAGGACGGCCTCAAAAACACGTACTATTACTCCGACTGGTCGAACGTCGCCGCCGTCGGAAAGGACGCGGAGAAGTTCGAGCCCTTAAAGCCGGGCGATATCGCCGCGCCCGTCATCGCGGATCTGCATATGACCGACAAGGAATTCAACGGCAATCCCGTCGTCGCCTTTACCCTCACCGTACCGGATGAGCTCATGGCCGGCGCCGCCAGAGTAGCCGCGAACGGCGGCGTGATCTGGATCCAGACCTACTGCCGCGTCAAGGGCGATGCCGAATGGACCGAGATGCAGAATACCGATCACGATATCAAGGCCGGCGAGATGGAATGCCCCCTGCTGCATCTGGTCAACGGCGAGCGGCCGAGCATCTCGAAAGATACCGAGATCGAGCTGCGCTGCCGCTACTACATTTCGCAGCCCGGTCAGGACGATTTCTGCTCCGACTATTCCCAGATCATCGCCTTCGGCACGAACGACATCAACCAGGGCGGCGGAACCGCCGCGCCCGAGACCGTGCCGGCCGCCACAGACCCCGCCGTGCCGCCTTCCGGCAGCAGCTGCCCCATCTGCCACTTCTGCCCGCAGCCGCTGGGCCTCTGCATCTTCATCTGGCTGCTGATCATTATCATTGTAGCGGTGGTACTGATACTGGTAAAGAAAGGGAAGAAAAAAGACAAAAAATAAAGAGCCGGACTGGCGGCTCAATCAGCGCAGAAGCAGTTACCTGCCGAGCGCGCCCGAACACAACTTTGGGGAGACCATTGAGGAGACCTGACTATCCTGCTATTCCGGAAGGTCTCCGAACGGTCTCCCCAAAGTTCGTGTCGAGGCAGCGAGGCACAAAGCAGCTGCTTATTTTTTTTTATGCATCGGGGCAAGACCACCGATAATGATCTTACGACCCCATCTTCGCCTTTTCGCTCAGCCCGCCGCGTCCCTGCAGCACGGCTACCAGCCGCTCCGCCACGTCCGCGGGCGCAAAAACCATCTGCTGGTTCGCATAATACACGTAGACCTTATCCCGTGCGCTCACGATCTTCTTCAGCGCCGTTCTGTCATAGCGGTAGGACTGATACCGTCCGAACAGATAGACGTATTTCGGCGTCGCGGCCAGCAGATAACCGTCCTCGCGCGGCGCAATCAGGCGGGACCGCACCGCCTTCCGGTAATACGGGGTAAAGGTCAGGAAGAAATTCGTATTGAACAGCAGGAACGCGACCGCGCCCAGCACGATATACAGCGGATCCTTCAGGCTGATCGCATAGATCAGCACCGCGAGCCCGACGGCCAGCGGGATGAGTTCCCGCTTTGTCCAGCCGCAGAAAAGCGCGTAGCTTAAGCGCTTCATGCGCACGAGCGTATCCACCAGTTCTTCCTCCCCGATCTGGACCTGGGCCTTGAACTGCGCCTTTTCCAGGACCTTATCGCAGGCGTCCTGCACCTCCGCTTCCGCGATCTCGTACTTCCGCTGCAGCAGATCCTTTTCGAAATCCGCCCACTCCGGCGTATCCGTGACGCTGCCCGGGATCACCTCAAAGACGTTCCAGCCCATGCGGATCAGGGTGACCTCATCCAGATGGATGACCGCCGTCACCTGGCGGGCGTCGATCTCCGGCTTCTGATCCCCGTAGGCCACCCGGAGGATGTTCTCGTTCAGGCTCAGCTTGTGCTCCATCCAGAAAGTGCCCTTCGGGTCGCTGCGGGCTCTCTGGTCCAGCACCATTTTGGCTCTGACGTTCAGGAAGAAGTTCTGGAATATCGTCAGACCGGCCACGAGCGCAGAAATGATGATCAGCAGCCAGCGGCTCCAGGTCGGGGCGTCCGGCGTTTTGATCGTCAGGATCACGACGATCGCAATCTGTCCGACCGTCAGAAGCAGCAGCTTTAAGATGCCTGCCAGGCTCTTCCGCTTCTCCTTCATCAGGTATTTCGCCATCGTCATATAGTCTTCCGGGGTTACCTTATACTTGAACATAATTCCTCCGTTTTGACCGGCTCGCCGCTCAGTCTTTTTCCAGTCTTAACGTTTCTTCGATCTCCGAAGCTTTCCGGTATTCCGTTTCGGTTATAAACGTATATCCGGAGGAAGCCGAGGACAGATTTTCCTGACGGATGATCCGCCCCGCTTCATCGAAATAAAAGCTCTGGAACGGCTGATCATCTTCATACATCGTGTAGGATGAAAGCCGGCCCTGTTCGTCAAAATAATAGCGGAGAATAACGACCCCCTCGTACTCGGCCATATCCGCCTTGATCTCTTCATCGTCCGTCTCCAGCTCGTCCATGTAGCCGAGGTCCGTCCGCTTTCCGTCTTCCGTCACGCTTTCATAGCGGATGCTTATGGCGGCGCTCTTCCCGCTTTCCTCCGACGCAAGGCGGATCATACGCTTTTCCCGGTCATACTCCATGATCTGCACGTACTCGTACGTCCTCGTGTGCGTGACGCTCCTCGTCCGGCTGATCCCTTCGCCGGCCTCTTCCGATTCCGTTTCGGTCCACGTATTCTCATTCTGCTGGATCCGCTGATAGACGACTTTTCCGTCCTGCAGGCGCATCCGGCTGGTCGTCCCCTCAAAAATGAGTTCCGCATCGGCAAAGGCCGTATAATATTGCAGAAGCGACAGGAGATTCGCAGCCCAGGTAACGTCTCCGCTGCTCAGTTCCGTCTTCTTTTCACCGTCCTGCAGGAAGAATAATCGGACGAGCGTGCCGTTTTCTTCCGCCCATTCCAGGCTGATCCACGCCGACTCGCTGCCTCTCCTGACCCGGTCCAGACGGCCGTTTTCGTCGAAATGGTAAAACAAGAAGATCTCATTATCCGTGATGGGGGCGGGGTTTTCCGAGGACTCTGACGTCTGGGAAACCACGTGGGCGGACACGATGCGGGCAGGAAGCCCTTCCGCAGACAGATAGATCTCTTCGGTGACGGTCTGCGTTCTTTCTTCCGAAGCCCCGGACGTTGAAGAAACGGCCACGTGGCTGATCCGGATGGAACGGATAACGGCGATGCGTTCGGGATCTTCCGCGGCCGGTTCAGGTTCCGTCGCGGCCGGTTCAGACTCGTCCGCCGTTGACCCGGTGACGCTTTCCCGGGTGCCGGTCTCCGTGCCGGGAGCCGGTTTTGTCTTATCTTCCGCCGTATTCGTCTCCTTCAACGGGATCGTACAGGAGGAAAGAAGCAGAACAAGGAGCAGCAGAACGGCTATAACTTTTTTCTTCATAGGAAGCCTCCCGGGAAATACATTGCAGCGTTCCTATCATAAAATAAAGCGCGGCAAATTGCAAGAGAAAGAAGCAGACGCGCTCTTCCGCCATCTTGGAGAGAGAGAATAAAAATATTTTTGTTAAATTGTTGACAATATCGCGGCGGCGCGCTATGATATTCCCGTAATCAAAATGTTATTTTTTTAACAATCATTAACGGAGGATCTTATGGATTTCAAACTCAGTCAGGAACACCTGATGGCCCGGGACCTGTTCCGCAGCTTTGCGCAGAACGAAGTCAAACCCCTGGCCCGGGAAGTGGATGAGGAAGAGCGTTTCCCTGCCGAGACCGTCGAAAAGATGGGCAAACTGGGCTTCATGGGCATTCCGATTCCGAAAGAATACGGCGGACAAGGCTGCGATTATCTTACCTATGCGCTCTGCGTCGAGGAACTGGCCAAGGTCTGCGGAACGACGGCAGTCATTCTGTCCGGTCACACTTCTCTCTGCCAGATGCCGATCCTGCATTTCGGCACCGAAGCGCAGAAGCAGAAATATCTGGTCCCCCTGGCGACCGGCGAGCACCTGGGCGCCTTCGGTCTGACCGAACCCGGCGCCGGCACGGACGCCTCCGGCCAGCACACCAAGGCGGTGCTTGACGGAAACGAATACGTCCTGAACGGATCCAAGGTCTTCATCACGAACGGCTACTATGCCGATACCTACATCATCTTCGCCATGACCAACAAGGACCTGCGCAGCAAGGGCATCTCCGCCTTCATCGTGGAAAAGGGCACCCCCGGCTTCACCTTCGGCACCAAGGAGAAAAAGATGGGAATCCGCGGCAGCGCGACCTACGAGCTGATCTTTACCGACTGCCGGATCCCGAAGGAAAACCTGCTGGGCAAGGAAGGCCAGGGCTATGCCATCGCGCTGGACACCTTAAACGGCGGCCGCGTGGGCATTGCCGCGCAGGCGCTGGGCCTGGCGGCCGGCGCGCTGGAAGTCAGCACCGCCTACGTCAAGACACGCAAGCAGTTCGGCAAGACGCTGGACCGTTTCCAGAACACCCAGTTCACGCTGGCCGATATGGCGACCCGCACCGAAGCGGCCCGCCTGCTGGTCTACAAGGCTGCCTGGGAGCACGACGCCGATCCGAAGAACGACGGCACCGCCTCCTCCATGGCCAAGCTGTATGCGGCCGAGACGGCTTCCTGGGTGACCAACCGCGCGGTGCAGCTGCACGGCGGCTACGGCTACATCCGTGAGTTTGACGTGGAGCGCATGATGCGGGATGCCAAGATCACCGAGATCTACGAAGGCACCTCCGAAGTGCAGCGCATGGTCATCTCCCACAACCTGCTGAAGTGATGCTGAAAGGAGACGCAAGAAACATGAAAATCGTTGTTTGTATCAAACAGGTGCCGGATACCGCCGGCGGCGTCAAATTCAATCCGGACGGCACGCTGGACCGCAGCGCCATGCTGGCGATCATGAATCCGGACGACAAGGCCGGCCTTGAAGCCGCCCTCCGCTTAAAGGACCAGTACGGTGCGGAAGTCACCGTTCTGACCATGGGTCTGCCGAAAGCGGATTCCATCCTCCGCGAAGCCATGGCCATGGGTGCGGACAAGGCCATCCTGGTCACCGACCGCGTCCTTGGCGGCGCCGATACCTGGGCCACCTCCCAGACCTTAGCCGGCGCCATCCGCAACCTGGACTACGACCTCATCATCACCGGCCGCCAGGCCATCGACGGCGATACCGCGCAGGTCGGCCCGCAGCTTTCCGTGCATCTGGGCCTGCCGCTCGTGAGCTACACCCAGAACCTTAAGATCGAGGACGGATACGTGATCGCGGAGCGTCTCTTCGACGACCGCCACCACGTCTTAAAGGTCAAGATGCCCTGCCTGCTCACCGCTTTATCCGAGCTGAACGAGCCGCGCTACATGACCCCGGGCGGCATCTTCGATGCCTTCAAAGCGCCCGTCACGGTCTGGGGCCGCGCCGATCTGAAGGACACCCTGGACTCCGATCTCGGCAAGGCCGGCTCTCCGACCCAGATTGCCCGGGCTTCCGATAAGGTCCGCAAGGGGGCCGGCACCCTGCACGTTGCCGAAGACGGCAGCGAAGGCGCCGAGTACATCCTCGCCAAGCTGAAAGAAAAATTCATCATCTGAGGAGGGAAATACAATGGCTTTGGAAGAATATAAGGGCGTATATGTATTTGCCCAGCAGGTGGACAACAAAGTTGACAATATCGCACTGGAGCTGATCGGCAAGGGCAAGGCCCTGGCCAAGGATCTGGACACCGAAGTCGTGGCCATGCTTCTGGGCGAAAACATCGGCGACCAGGCGGAAGTTCTGGCTGCACACGGCGCGGACAAGGTCATCGTGGTGGATCATCCGTACTTAAAGGATTACATGACCGAGCCGTACACGCAGGCCATCGCCGCCATCATTCATGAATTCAAGCCCGATATCGTGCTCTTCGGCGCGACCGCCATCGGCCGTGACCTGGCCCCCTGCGTGGCCGCCACCGTCCACACGGGCCTGACCGCCGACTGCACCAAGCTGGATATCGGCGACTTCCCCATCAACCCGATCCCGGGCCGCCCGCAGCTGCACAACCAGCTCCTGATGACCCGTCCGGCCTTCGGCGGCAACACCATCGCCACCATCGCGATCCCGGATTTTAGACCGCAGATGGCGACCGTCCGTCCCGGCGTCATGCAGAAGCTACCGGCCGATCCGAACGCGAAGGCCGAGATCATCAACTTCGATGCGAAGCTTCAGAAGAACGACCGCTTCGTGGAGATCCTCGACGTGGTGAAGAAGGTCAGCGAGTACGTGGATATTCAGGACGCGAAGATCCTGATCTCCGGCGGCCGCGGCATGCAGAACAAGGAAAACTACGAGAAGGTCCTGCGGCCGCTGGCCAATCTTCTGGGCGGCCAGGTCTCCTCTTCCCGCGCCGGCGTGGACGGCTTCGGGATCCCGAAGGAGCTGCAGGTCGGCCAGACCGGCAAGACCGTCCGTCCGAAGCTGTACATGGCCTGCGGCATCAGCGGCGCCATCCAGCATCTGGCGGGCATGGAGGAATCCGACCTCATCATCGCCATCAACAAGGACGAGACCGCTCCCATCTTCGAAGTGGCTGACTACGGCATCGTCGGCGACCTCTTCCAGATCGTCCCGGCCCTGACCAAGCTGGTCGAGCAGGAGCTGGCGAAGAAGAAGGAAATGTAAGTCGCGCACCAACTAAAAAAGCGCTGCAGGTTCGTATCTGCAGCGCTTTTTCTATTCCGCTTGATCTTACTGTTTCCGGTTTATTCTGCTTTTTCGGATCAAACCCAACTGCCTTTTTCAGCTTTTTCCGCCTCTATTCCGGCTTTTTCGCGATCAGGCGGTACCATTCGAGTTCCTCGAAGGCTTTCTCCCCGACGGCGCAGGGAAACGGCCGTATTTCCGGGGCCTCATATCCCATCGCCTGAAGCTGATCCAGCGCCAGCTGCAGGGAAAACGGATGATAATGCTCTTCGAACTGCTCCTTCTGCACGATCCGGTTCTCCCGCTCAAACGTGTAGAGAAGGTTGAATATGACCGATCCGTCCGCCTCGTAATCCCAGACCTGGATCAGATTGATGCGTGTCCCCTCGTGAAAGAAAGGATTATACAGATAAAAGCGAGGTCTTTCCCGGAGGATCTTCTCCCAGTTCCGCGAGTCGAAGCTGAGATATCCGCCCGGCTTCACCAGACGGTCCATCTGCTTTAACGTCCGGACCACGTCCCCGTTCTCCACGTAGCCCAGCGAATTTCCCGTGCTGGCGACACAGTCGAACTGCCGTCCTTCCCAGCAGGAAAGGTCCCGGAAATCCGAGCATTTGAGCTGCATAGGCTTTCCTTTCTGCTCCGCTTTCCTGCCGCAGCGCGCCAGCATGGCTTCGCTTAAGTCCGAACCGGAAACCCGGATCCCCAGCTCCTGCAGCGGCAGCGTCATGCCGCCGCTCCCGATGCTGACGTCCAGCAGGGTCCGGATCGGCTTCCCGCCGAGAAACTCTTTCCAGTCGTTCCGGATCGTTTCCGTCCGCTGATCGCTCTCGATCAGGTCGTAGATCTCCGCCCGGTCATACAGTTTTTCCATTCCTTCCTCCTTAAAATCCCCGATCTGCCTGATGCCTTTCTCGTATCACGAAGTATTCGGACTGTCAAGCGTTTTTTTCGGAGAGATTTCTCCGGCTGCGGCGCGCAGTCTGTGAAACTTCAATGAATTCGAAGCGCGGGGCCTTGCAACTTCGCCCCATTTTTGGTACGATCTGTGCAGTACCTCGAAAGGTGCGTCAGAAAGGAATCCGTGAGAATGAGAGACTTTTTCAATAGATTGGGACAGCGCTTCCGCCAGTTCATGGTCGGGCGCTACGGCAGCGACAACCTCTCCCGCTTCATGCTGGCACTGGCTTTTATCTGCATGATCGTGAACCTGTTCCTGCGCAGCCGGACCTGGATCCTCAGCGCCGTGGTCTGGATCCTGCTGATCCTGGTATATCTGCGGATGTTCTCCCGCAACGTGCAGGCGCGCTACAACGAGAACACGCGCTATCTGATGATGCGGGACAAGATCACCGGCTTCTTTACCGGAAAGCGCCGCAGCGGGAACAGCGGCAGCAACGCGTACGGCAGCTGGCAGAACACGTCCGGCAGCACGAAGACAGGCGGGCGCTACCGCTCGGATGCCCAGCACCGCATCTTCCGCTGCCCCAAGTGCACGCAGCGGGTGCGCGTGCCCCGCGGCCGCGGCATGATCGAGATCACCTGCCCGCGCTGCGGCAACGTGTTCCGCAAGCGCAGTTAAGGAGGCTTCATGTTCGGCTACATCACCGTCAACCGGCCGGAGCTGAAGATCAAGGACGACGTCCTGTACCGTTCTTTTTACTGCGGGCTGTGCCGCTCTCTGAAGAAGCGCCACGGGCTCGTCGGGCAGGCTACGCTTTCCTATGACATGACCTTCGCGGCGCTGCTCCTCTCCGCTCTCTACGAGCCGAAGACCGAGGACGGCGCCAGCTTCTGCCTGATCCATCCCGCGGAGCGGCATCCGATCGTTAAGAACGAATTCATCGATTACGCGGCGGACATGAACCTGCTGCTGGCTTACTATAACCTGCAGGACGACTGGCAGGACGACAAAAAGCTTTCCGCCCGGCTCGGGGCGGATCTGCTGAAAGGAAGCCTGAAGAAGATCGAGGCGGCCTACCCGCGTCAGACAAAGGCCGTGCAGGACTATCTGGCCGCGGTTGCCGGGATCGAAAAGAATGGCCAGCCGGATCTGGACGGCCCCGCCGGCGCCACCGGCATCATGCTCGGCGAGCTGCTGGTAAAAGAGGAAGACGTCTGGTCGGAGACTCTGCGACAGCTCGGCTTTTTCCTGGGGAAATTCATCTATCTGATGGATGCGTACGAGGATCTGGAGAAGGATCTGAAAAAGGGCGGCTACAATCCCTGGTCCGGCAGCGGGAAGACCCGTCCGGAGGTCGCCGATAAGGCGCAGGAAGCGCTGACGCTGATGGCCGGCGAGGCGACCCTGGCCTTCGAGCGTCTGCCCATCGTGACCTATGAAGACGTGCTGCGGAACATCCTCTACGCCGGGATCTGGACGAAATTCGACGAGATCTCCTTAGGCGACAAGACCAAGCGGAAGGAGGAGGCTGCGAAATGATGTACGACCCCTACGCCGTTCTGGGCATCAAATACGACGCGTCGGACGAAGAAGTGAAAAAGGCCTACCGCCAGAAGAGCCGCCTCTATCATCCGGACGCGAATATCAATAATCCGAACAAAGCGCAGGCCGAAGAGAAGTTCAAGCAGGTCCAGCAGGCTTACGAGCAGATCATGAAGGACCGCGAGCAGGGCGCGCGCGGCTACGGCGCCGGCACCCAGTACGGGCCCGGCAGCAGCTACTATAACGGCGGCAGCCCTTACGGGGATCAGCAGCAGTATGACGGCGACACGAACTCTTCTTACGGGAACGGATATCAGGATCCCTTCGGCGGGAACGGCTTCTTCTACGGGCCTTTCGGCTTCGGCTTCAATTTCGGCGGCAATCAGCAGCAACAGCAGCAGGCGCAGCGGGATCCGCGCATGACAGGCGTCAGCGAGGAGGATGCCTCGCATCTGCAGGCGGCCGTCAATTACATCAACGCGGGCCACTATCAGGAGGCCTGGAATCTGCTCCAGACCATCCAGACTCGGACCGCCTTCTGGTACTATCTGGCGGCGGCGGCCAACAGCGGCTTAGGCAACAACATCAAGGCGACCGAATACGCCCGCCAGGCCGTCCAGCGCGAGCCGAACAATCAGGAGTATCTGCAGCTCCTGCAGCAGCTGCAGTCGGGCGGCAGCTGGTATGAGACGCGCAGCAGCGACTACGGGCGCAGCATTTTCCCGGGCTCCTTCTGCGGAAGAGCCTGCGTCTCCTACGCCCTCTGCACGCTCTGCAGCGGCGGCATGGGACGGATGTTCTGCTGTTATTAAAAAATAATGATCCACCCGCCTAGCGGGTGGTTTTTCATTTTCGGGCATAGCCCTAATACTACTAGCCACGCACAAGTGCGTATAAAGTGGCCTGCCAGCGGCGCGAGGTTGTTACT
>JAEEUR010000145.1 GCA_016290595.1 Lachnospiraceae bacterium
TCCTATCTGATCCTAGCCTCTCTGGACCTGGCCAATGCGGCGCTGGCTGCGGACTTCCCGGAACGGCTGTGTCAGGCCGGAGAGCAGACGGAACGCACGAAGGCCGTCCTGACGAAGGAGGGCTGGAGCCTCCGCCCCTCCGACCCTCTCAGGATCACGCTCCGTACGGACGGCGCCGCTGCGGCCCGCCGTCTCAGAGAAGGTGGCGCGGAACCGGAGTATGCCGACCCTGAGCATGTGGTGCTCATGGTCTCCCCGGGAAACACGGCGGAGGATCATCTCACGCTGCGGGACGCCCTCGGCTCCGCCCCGCTTTCCCCTCCGCAGGTGCTTTTCCCGCCGATCCGGCCGGAACGCGCCATGACGATGAGGGAAGCTCTTCTCCGCCGGCGGGAGACCGTCCGTGCCGAAGAGGCCGCCGGCCGGGTATGCGCAGATATATCCGCAGCCTGTCCTCCCGCCGTTCCTCTCGTCATGCCGGGGGAACGGATCCACGAGGATCTGCTTCCGCTGTTCCGGCATTTCGGGATCCGCAGGATCCCTGTCGTCCGCTGACAGATACCGCCCGTTTCCGCGGGCGGTTCTTTTTTATGAAAAACCTCTTGACAAGTTAGCAGTTGCTACCTATAATGGGGATGTAACGTAACCAGGCCGAAACGGCGGCGCGGCGGGCAGCCACCGCGCCCAGCCGCGATCCGTCCCATGCCGTACAGCCGATTCCCATTCTCCTTTCCCGGATCGCGGCCTGCGGCCGCACATTCCTCTTTTTTTCCTGATTGGCAGCAGCCCGGCGGAAACCGGGCTGCTGTCCTTTTCTTTCTCTTCCTGTTGCCTGCGGACGAAAACGGGAGTACAATGGTCAGGATAAAAAGATAAAGAGGGCCTTACCGTTGAGCGAACGATCCATCATCAAAGACTATACCGTGGGCAATCCCATGAAGCAGCTGATCATCTTCTCGCTTCCCTTCATTGCCTCGAATGTGCTGCAGCAGGCCTACTCCCTTGCGGATACGATCATCGTCGGCCGCTATCTGGGAAGTCCCGGCCTGACGGCAGCCTCCAATGCCAGCAACATCATCATGATCTTCCTGCTGACGTGCATCGGCTTCTGTTCCGCCGGGCAGATCATCATTTCACAGCACATCGGAGCGGGAAACCGCGGCCGGCTGAGCTCCACCATCGGCACGATGATGACCTACACCTTCTTCATGGGCATCGCGTTCATGATCATCCCCTTCGTTTTTGCCCGTCAGCTGCTGACGGCCATGCATATCCCGGCTGAAGCCTTCGACGGCGCCATGGACTACGTGAGGGTCTGCTCTGTCGGAAACTTCATCATGTGCATCTACAACGGGGTCAGCGCCACGCTGCGCGGCATGGGGGACAGCCGGCATCCCATGATCTTCATCATGATCTCCTCGATCCTGAACGTGATCCTGGACATCATCTTCGTCGGTCCCATGGGCATGGGCTGTTTCGGCGCCGCCCTTGCCACCGTGATCAGTCAGTTCATCTCCTGCCTCTGCTCGCTGATCTTCATGTACATGCGGCGGGAGGCGATCGGCTTCGACTGGAAGCCGGCCAGCTTCCGTCCCGACGGGAAGGAGACCAGGCTTCTGTTCAAGCTCGGCGTCCCCATCATGATCCAGAGCGTCGCGGTCACCGTTTCCATGATGATCATCCATTCCTGGGTCAACATGTACGGCCTGACAGCGTCTGCCGTGGGCGCCGTGGGCAGCAAGATCAGCATGGTAGCCGGTATCGGCGGGCACGCGCTGAACGCCGCCGGATCCACCATGGTGGGCCAGAATTTCGCCGCCGGGAAGCACCGCCGCGTCACTGTCACGCTGGGATGCATCCTGGTGATCGGATGCGCCTTCTCCGCCCTGATTTCTCTTCTGGTCATCGCTTTCCCCGAACAGATCTTCGGCCTGTTCAATTCCGACCCCGAGGTCCTGAAGATGTGCCATATGTACGTGCCCGTCGCCTGCATCGACGCCTTCGGCTTTGCCACCAGGGCCGTGGCCTTCGCCTTCATCAACGGCATCGGCTTCTCCACCCTGTCCTTTATCGGGGGCATCACAGACGGCATCATCTGCCGGATCGGGTTCGCGCTGCTGCTTCAGGTCGTTCTCGGCATGGGTCTTTTCGGCCTGTGGCTGGGCAATGCGCTGGCCGGCAACGTCTTCATCTTCGTCGGCGGGGCCTACTACCTGTCCGGACGCTGGAAAGTAAGAAAGAGCCTGGTCGCCTGACGGCGATCTTCATAAGGGACCGGCCCCCGCGTCAGAGGCGCGGGGGCCGGTCCCTTTTCTTCCGTTATTCAGTGAGTTTTATACCAGTCTTTCGCGTAATCCCGGTAGAAATCGTCGATCAGTTTCTGCTTGCGTATGAACCTCTCGTCGTTCCGAT
>JAEEUR010000146.1 GCA_016290595.1 Lachnospiraceae bacterium
CTTCCAGACCTTCCCGCAGTTCTTCCTGCTGGCCAGACGCCACGGCATTCCGACCGAAACCATCGTCCGCAAGATGACGGGCGCCACGGCCGACCGCTACCGGATTCCCGACCGCGGCTATCTGAGGCCCGGCTGCAAGGCGGATCTTACGGTGCTGGATCTGAAGGGGATGAAGGTCAATGAGAAAAAACCCGATTTCCGCCCCGAGGGAATCGTCCATGTCTACGTCAACGGCAGGGCCGTGCTGGAGAACGGGAGCTATCTGGGCGGCTGTGCCGGCGAAGTGGTGCTGAAGAAAAGAACATGAGACTGTTTCTTGCCATCCTGCTGTCCGATGAAATGAAGGACGCGCTGATCCATACCCAGAACCGGTGGTACGATGCCGGTGTCCGCGGCAATTACACCGCGGAGGAAAACCTGCACCTGACGCTGGCCTTCATCGGGGAATACCCGGACGCGGAGCCGGTGCTCGAGGCGCTGTCAGAGGTATCCTTTTCCCCGTTTTCCCTCTGTCTGGAGGGCGTCGGCTGCTTCGGCGACCTGTGGTGGGCCGGCATGAAGGAGTCAGCGGCGCTGGACGCTGTCGTCCGCCGGATTCGAAGGGCGCTTTCGGAGCATGACATCCCCTTCGACCGGAAACGCTTCCGGGCGCATATTACGCTGATCCGGAAAGCCTCCGGCGCCCTGCCGGCAGCCCGTACGGAGCCGGCCGCCATGCGGGTGGAACGCCTCTCGCTCATGCGCTCGGACCGCGGAAGAAACGGTATGATCTACACGGAGATCGGCACGAGGGAAGCGGAGGCCGGATAAAACAAAACGCGAACCCGCTGATATCAGAGCCCCAGGATCTGTGATGAACAGAACCTGGGGCGCATTTTTCGGTATCAGCCGACGGCCTTCTTTACGGTTTCCAGCCGCCGGAAGAACATATCCCGGACGGCAGGATCCTCAAACCACGCCGGCCTGACCTCGTCGATCTGGTTCAGTCCCACGGCGCGCACGGCCTCAATTGCCGCCTCACACTGAGAGAGCTTCCGGCTGCTTGTCTGGCAGCGGGCACCGTCGATCGTATCATAGGCCAGGAAGGACTTGTTGAAGTCCATCAGGGGGTAGAGCTTTTCCAGCGTAATTGACAACAATACTCATTTCAGCAATTCTCAATCGTCGAGTATTATGACGTTTACCTTCCGGCTGAAGGCGGTGCAAGCGTCCAGCGCGATCATCCCGGGGCCGTAGTACGGACTGAAATCCGCGTCGGGGCCGAACTCGGAGCCTTTGTTTTCATACCGCGCGTGGCCGTAGGAACAATGCCAGTGGCCACAGAGGATCGTCTTCTCTTCCGTGCAGGCCTGCGCCGCGTCCATCCCGTTACACCACCGCGCCCGGCGCCATTCTTCGGGCGTGGCCTCGCGCCAGTCGGAGCGGTGGCTGTAGCTGCCGTCACGCTCCTGGATGCAGGGAATCCAGCCGTGCACGAAAACGTAGTGCGCGGTCTCATGATAGTCTACCATCGCGGGGATGATTTGTCGATAATAGGCTGTGTTCTGCGCCGCCTCGGCGAAATCGTAATTGCGGATGAGGGCCAGCCCGGGGTCATAGCCCGTCAGCTGCAGGGCTGTCCCGTAGGTTCCGTTGCTCTTGTGGTGCCGGACCGGCAGGCCCTCGTCGATCGTGATCATTTCCTCGTAGAGATCTTCATGATTGCCGCGGACTAGGATCACGGCGTCCTGCTCCAGGAGGGAGAGAATGAAGCGCTGCATCTGCACGGCTTCCTGCCCGCGGTCGAAGAGATCGCCCAGGATGACCAGCTTGTGCGGTTCCGGATCGTTGAAATACCCCGCCTCATCCAGCGCCTTATGAAATTCAGTATAAAAGCCGTGTACATCGGCGGTGATGTAGTATTTCATGACATGAGTATAGAAAGAATCATAATTATGTGAGACTTTTCATCATTTCCTTTATCTTTTCAGTAAGTGCTTGCCTTGTCAGTTCCCTAGCGATATATGGGTATTTCTTTTGCATATGGCTAAAGCTTATGTTTCCTGTTACATAATCAAGGACAACTTCACATCGTTGACTCGCTTGATCTTCGTCGTTTAAATGCAGAATACTAATTGTTTGCTGCACTTTGCTCTTAAGAGATGGCCCCATGTCCTTCCGTGGACGAATTAAACAAGAAGGAAAATCAAGGACGAAATCTCCATCAGCTATTGTAAACGGATCAAGAACTACCTTGTCGGACTTATAGTTATTTATTACCGGAGTAGTGAGTCTGTAATTGTCCCATTCATACGCTTTTTCCGGATATCGACTTTTGGGGAGGTAATGATCAACAGATACATTTGTGGTCGTGCGAGGAAACCATTGCCCAGTATAGGCACAAATGCCGCCATA